>CAZZEA010000010.1:1880-11063 GCA_964652925.1 uncultured Candidatus Peribacteria bacterium
TTACGACATCGACGCTACAACAAGAAGCAAGTCGTAAAATGTGATTTCCTGTTGCGAGAACAATGCAAGTTGCTCAGAAATTATACGAAGCAGGATTGATTACCTACATGAGAACTGATTCTGTAAATCTTTCTGAAATAGCAATTGCTGCATGTCAGCAAGAAATTACCAAGTTATACGGTAAAGAATATTCCAAACCTACGCATTATGCTACCAAATCAAAAGGCTCTCAAGAAGCTCATGAATGTATTAGACCAACGCATATGGAAAACGCTGTTGCATGATCAGATCCTCAAGAAAAAAAATTGTATGACTTGATTTGGAAGAGAACGCTTGCCTCACAAATGGCACCAGCTGAAATAGAAAAAACCAAAGCAACCATAGATATTTCCACCAGTAAACTCAAATTTATCGCAACAGGAGAAGTAATTAAGTTTGAATGATTTCTCAAAGTATATATGGAATGACGCGATGACGAAGACGAACAAAATCAAGAAGGAATGTTGCCTGTATTGAAAACAGGCGAACTTTTGACGATGCAATCAATTTTGGCTGGTCAAAAATTCAAAAATCATCCGCCAAGATATACAGAAGCAAGTCTGGTTAAAAAGCTTGAAGAGCTAGGAATTGGGCGTCCATCTACATACGCCCCGACAATCTCTACTATCCAAAAAAGAGGATACGTAGTGAAAGAAGACAGACCTGGGGAACAGAGATCTTTTGTAGAAATGACCCTAAAAAACGCACAAATAATCACAGAAACCAAAAAACAAATGACTGGTGCCGAGAAACAAAAGCTGTTCCCAACCGATGTTGGAATAGTGGTTACTGATTTTCTCGTAGAACATTTTAATGATATTCTAGATTATAACTTCACTGCTAGCGTGGAAGAAAACTTCGATAAAATTGCAGAAAATCAATTACAACGACAAGATATGATGTTGAATTTTTATGGTTCTTTCCATGCTTCAGTGGTTGATACAATGTGAAGCGCAGAGAGACAAAGCGGAGAAAAAGAGCTTGGAATTGATCCAGTGAGTGGAAGAAAAGTGATTGCAAGAATCGGAAGATTTGGTCCAATGGTCCAAATTGGTCATCAAGATGACGAAGAAAAACCCAAATTTTCATCACTTCCTGCTGGGAAAAATATCGAAACAGTAACCTTGGAAGACGCGCTCAAAATGTTTCAATTGCCTAGAGTTGTAGGTAATTACAACGGACAAGAAATGTCTGCAGCAATAGGAAAATTCTGACCATACATTAAATGGTGATCTACGTATGCTTCATTGCCACGCGACGCCGAATACAACGTTTTCACGATAACTGCTGAGCAAGCCGAAACCCTAGTAAAAGCCAAAGTTGAACAAGTTCAAAACAGAAATATAAATATTTTCGATTATCACGGAAAAGCTATCGAGGTGCTCAGAGGCCAATACTGACCATACATAAAATTCGAAAAAAATAATTTTAAAATACCAAAATCTGGGAAAGACGCTACTGATCTTACGCTAGAAGACTGTATCGCAATTATAGGGCCAAAGGCACTTGGCTTAGAAACTTCAAGTAAAGAATCCAAACCCAAGAAAAAATCCCCAGCCAAAAAAGCTTCACCTAAAAAGAAAAAATAATGTTCTACCTTCGATACGAATATCTATCAGAAAGTTTTCCAAGATGTAATGTCTTCAAAATTCGTGATACCAAGGAACTCTTGCATTACACGATCCATGAAGATCTTTCTAGTATTGTAAAACAATCAGCAGAATATCCAAGGTATGAACATTTTTTCTTGCTTGATGAAAGTAGGTTTTCTTTTTTTAGATGTGATGTTAATCAAATTTTTGAGGAGGAAATAACTATAAACACCCTCAATGAACTTACCAAAGAAAAAATAAGAGAAACGAAAAACAATCATCAAATTTGATGAGAAGTTGTGATGAGTCATATCGATACGATATTTGTAGATGGACAAGAAAAGAAATTTCTTATTGGTCAAAAAGGTCAGATTTTCTTTAGATTGTATATCGTGTTTTTGGCAAAAACGAGCCTAAATATTTTTGATTCTGTGTATGGCAAAACATTGGAAAAGAGAAATATAAATCTGATTCCCCAGTCATTATATACCTTACTATTTTTGAGAAATAATCTCAAGAAAGAAAACTTTGTATTACTTTATATTACCGAGAGCTACGCAAAAGCAATTACCGTAAAAGATGGTTTTTATGATGGAATAGATGTATTAAACCTCTGATTATGATCGCTCAAACAAATGTACAAAGACAACTGAGTTGTGCAATATCGATACAAAGAATACCAAGCGATCGAAGCAAATCCTCTTGCAAAAGAGCTTGTTGTAGAAACGTTGGAATTTTATTCGCAACTTTTTTGTAAACGGTTATACGAAAAACATCTTTGAGGTATGGATATTATTGTCGTTTCTCCAATTACCAAAAACGAGCATTTTATCGAAACATTCAACAAAGAATATAGAAAAATGAGTAATAATTATATAGTTCCTTTTCATCATTCCAACTCATTAAACTCTTTTGGTAAAGAACGAGAACCAGAAAATATGGATAGTTTGGTTTTTGTAAATCAAGAGGAAAAGATTAGGAAATTTATATTGGGAAATTAGTTTTTGCTATTTCTCTTGATAAATTAATTACATCAAAAAGCATTTTATCTGCGCTTCTATATTTTTTTTCTCTAGTTGATGCATCTTCTATCCGTTCTGGTTTTTCGGAGTTTCCAGGCAATCATAGATTAATTTCTTCGTTTCTTTTGAAAAACCAGATTCCATTTTTTTCTTCCAAATCTCAAAAAGAAGCATATTTTTGTTTAATTTCTGGTAATGATAAGTGTGATTTATCTCTATAAAGAGACATTACTAATAAAAAATCAAAATCATTGAGTGCTCATAAAGAGGTATCTCGATCTTTGTTTATATCGATTGCAGAAATATTTTCTTGATCTGGTTTGGTATAAAGCAATTGATTTTGATTGTAAAGAAAAATTCCAGAAGGGGTTCAAGATTTTGCGCTATTTTCATGTTTTCACTCAAGACTGTATCTAAAAGAATACGGTGCATAAGAACAAAAATGTGGAAATATTTTTCTATACAAAAAGGTTTTTTTAAGCTTTTCTTGATCGTTTTTTGATAATGTAGTTACGTCTATTTTGTTGACATACTCTTTGTCTATATCTTCAAAGCATCTTACTCAGACTCTTTCTTTTCGTTTTTTTATATCTACTTTATTCGGTCAAAATAGTTTTTTTTGGGTATATTTTTTCTGGTATTTGGTAAAATAAGACTGCAACAAAAATTTTCTAAAAATATTTCATTCTATTTGATAGAGTGTTTTTTTGATATGATTTTCATATTTATTTTTTGTATCAGAAGAAAAAGTTCTAGAGAGAAATAAATTCTGATTATCAAATGTTTGTATATATTGTTTTCGATGGGAAAGAATTTCTTTGTTTGATCTCATTGTTTCTTTGTCAATTCACTGCTCTTCTAGGAATTCTCTAAGCTTTTTAAAAATTAAACTATTATTTACAAACGTCTTTTCTACAAAATCTTCAACAGAAAAAGGCTCCATCTTGACTCCAATTTTTTTGAAAAAACAATCCATAGATGATGCTAAATCTTGGGCAGCAAGAATACTAGTTAATTCTTTGTTTTTGGAAAAACGATCTCTTAAATTATGGTAAAATTTATCCAAAACGTCCAATGGCTTTCCGATTTTTTCCATTTTCTTTGACGATATAAATATGTTCTATTATACTTTTTTTATTTGATTTGTCAACATTTGACAAAAATAATATTTTATTTAAAATATTAGTATATTTTTATCGTGGTTATATTTGCATGAATAATAATCGCCCAATTTTAATCATTCTTTCAATAATATCTTTTTTGTCGGCAAATGTTTTTGCGGATTCAAATATTTTACCAATTTATACGCAAAGGACTTATGTTGTAAGGTAAAATTTTACTTGATTTACGTAAATAAATACGTATAGTATTTTTGCTTTACCAATAAAATAATTATTATGAACAATCTACTTTCTTCTACTTTGGAACTAACAAAAAACAAAAGTTTTGTTTCTATAAGAGAAGTACAAATTTCTCCAACAAGAGCCCTTAATTGATTTAAGGTGCTTTTGAACAATGGGAAAATGCAAGGAATCTATATCCCTCAAGAAATGTTGGATGAATATATGGAAGATATCCAAGCAATGGCTTCTCCTAAATATGTTAAACTTATCAAAGAGGCAAGAAATTCAAACAAACATATACCAGCTGATAAAGTATGGAAAGAATTATGAATTTAGTTGATAATTTTTTGATATGCGGAATTTAGTTTTTACAGAGCCAGCATTCAAATTATTTAAAAAATTAGATAAAGAGGTTCAAAAAAGAATAAAAGAAAAATTAGTTCGATATATTTCTCAATCAGAACCATTATCGTATGCCAAAAAACTTATCTCTCCCAAAATAGGTACCTATAGACGAAAAATTTGAGATTATAGAGTAATTTTTGACATTGACAAAGAGGGAAAACTTATAATTCTCTTGATTATAGGACATAGAAAAGATATTTATGAAGATATTTAATAAAAGTTTTTAATTTAATATAACCAAACCCACAACTCATGAACATAAAAGAAATATCCGATTTTATAGACCGAACTTTGACTAAATGAAGATATCCAACAGCTGGAGATTATTCTATAAGAGAAAGAGCTTTTGCTCAAAATCTAAAAATAAGCGAAGAGGTTGGGGAGTTGAGTGAGCAAATATTATGAAAATTTTGATGACAGAGGTTGGGAAAAATGGATAAAATATCAGATAAAAAATTAGAAAATGAGTTAGCTGATGCGGTTTTTTCCACTGTTAGACTGGCAAGATTTCTTGATATAGATATGGAAGAAATATTAAAAGAAAGATTTTGATCCCAATAATATTTAATATTTAAACTTTATACCTTATGAATCTACGCGAAGACTTAGAAACCCGTGGGTTTCTCAACCAATTCACTGATGAAAAACTCTTTGATCTCTATACCAAATGAGGACAATCTTTTTATATAGGATTTGATCCATCTGCAGATTCATTGCAACTTTGAAATATGTGCGGAATTATGGCAGCAGTAAATCTTATGAAATACGGAAATAAATGTTATTTCTTGGTGGGTGGGGCGACAGGTATGATCGGTGATCCGAGCGGAAAAGATGCTGAGAGAAATTTCCTTACCGAGGAAAAACTCCGCTCAAACGAAGCAAACATTTACGCACAATTCAAAACATTTCTCGCTCGTCTTCACGACGAATTTGGGATTAATTTTGAATTTGAAATGGTAAATAACTATGACTTCTACAAGGGTATGGGATACCTAGATTACCTGAGAGAAGTAGGAAAATATATTACGGTAAATTATATGGCAGCCAAAGAATCGGTGAAAAAAAGATTGGTTGACCCTGATAAATCTATCTCTTACGCTGAATTTAGTTATATGCTTATTCAAGGATATGACTTCGCTTACCTCTACAAAAATTACGGAGTAAAACTTCAACTTGGAGGTTCAGATCAGCGAGGAAATGTGACAACAGGAATTGAGATAATTAGAAAAAAATATGACGAAGAAGCATACGGGTTGACTATTCCATTGATCACGGATGCTACAGGAAAGAAATTTGGGAAATCTGAAGGGAATGCTATTTGGCTTAATCCTGACAAGAACAGTCCATATTTTGTGTACCAATACTTTATGAACACAACGGATCAGGATGTAGAAAAATATCTCAAAGTTCTGACCTTATTAGAGTTTGAAACCATCGCAGATATTGTAAAACAACATAACGAAAATCCTGCTGCTAGATACGGACAAAAACGTCTCGCCGCAGAAGTAGTTGCAGTTATCTTTGGTAAAGATGCGGTTATCCAGGCAGAAAAGATTAGTGAAGTGTTATTCGATATAAAGTTTATTTGAGATAATCTGTATATAGAATGAGATGAACTTAAAACAAGTTGAAAATTAGTCTGAAAAATTATAAATCAACCACCAATAAGAATGTGAATTATTTCTTCTATGGATAAGTTAGATATCGAGGCATTAATAAAGGAAGTCGGAGCTATTGATGCACCAGCAGAACTCAAAGTTCTTGATCTCTTTACTCAATCAGGACTTACTTCTTCCAATGGAGAAGCCAAGAAAATGATGCAACAAGGATCGCTATTTGTCAACGAAATCAAAGTGGAGGACCCGCAAAAAACCTTCGCAGAAAGTGACTTCGTCAACGGAATCCTCCTCCTCCGCAAAGGTAAAAAATCTTTCAAAGTAGTAAAGAAATAACTTTTATTTATTATTTATATATTCTTATGAAAAAAATTATCGTTAGTGTGATAGCATTAAGTGCTTTAGCTCTTACAGGGTGTTCTCAAGAACCAACTCAAAATCTAGATGCATTTGCAAAATGTCTTACAGAAAAATGAGCTATGATTTATTCGTCTACTACATGTAGTCATTGTCAAAACCAAAAAAAACTTTTTGGTAATAGTTGGCAGTACATCAATAACATTGACTGTAATACTAGCCCAACAGTTTGTACACAAGCAGGTATTCAATGAGTACCAAATCGAAAAATAAATGGAGAAGATCTTATGTGATTTCAAACGCTCGAAGTTCTTGCAGAAAAAACAGGTTGTGAAATTTAGTTTCTCTTGAATTACACAAGGAAAACAGTAAAAGTCTAGACGAACGACCACAAAAGGTCAGTATTTTTATTTTTGTATGTGTTGAAGATGAAGATTAGTAAAAAATGGATATTTCTAGGACTCTTCCTTGTTTCTTTATTTTTGATATTTTTTGTAGGAAGAACAACAGATCCACTGACAGGAAAAAGACAATTATCGATTACTCAAGATGGAGTACAATATTTTAGAAAAGGATTGGATGTTTCGGGAGGTACGAGATTGGTATATAAAATCGGATATGAAAAATACGAACAAATTTATTCTGACGTAGTAGAACTTAATGCAGTAAAAAAACATATAGAAGAAATTATTATCAAAAATATCGACAAAAGAATTTCAAAACTTGGAGTAAGTGATTATAAAGCATACGTTCAAAGACTTGATGAACAAAATTATGTCGTAGTGGAAATTGGTGGTATCGCAGATCTTGATCAGGCAAAAGAAATTATCGGAAAAACAGTAGAGCTAGAATTTAAGTTAGAAAACAAAGAACCTGTTACATCAGCAACCATTGCAGCAAGAAAGGCAACCGCTCAAAAATTACTAAATGAAAGCAAAGCAAATCCAGATTTGATGGCAAAGCTTGTAGAAGGAAGAGCTTCAGAAAATATTTATATGGGATTTTATTCTTGAACAATTGATCAACTACCAGATATCTACCAAGCCAATCAAAAGAAGTTGGATGCAATGAAAAAAGATGAATTTTCTCCTTTGTGGGAGGGTGTTTATACGACAGTAAACACTCAAGATGCTTTGGGAAATGAAACAGGAGTAGAACTTAAATGATATTCGTTCCTTCAATTGATTGATAAAGGAACTGCAGTAATTTCAGGACAAGAAGAAAAAATATATCAAGTATTGGATATCTTTGTACAAGATAAAATAACTTGGGTACAAGCAGTTGATAACGATTGAAATGTGCTTAATGGGGCTTATTTTAGATTTGCAAATACGACAACATCTCAAATTGGAGAACCCGTTGTGGCAATCAATTTTGATGAAAAAGGGAAAGAAATTTTCTGTAGCTTAACAGAAAAAAATATAGGAAATCCTATGGCAATATTTATTTGAGGAAATTTATTAACATCACCAGTTATCCAAACAAAAATATGTGGGGGAACCGCACAAATTGATTGATCTTTTACAACAGAATCAGCAAAAGAACTTGCAACAGAACTCAATGATTGAGCAATGCCTGCTCCATTAATCCTTATGCAAGAAGAAAAAATTAATCCTAGTTTAGGAACTAATGCTCTTACTTGAGCTATGATAGCTGGGCTTATTGGTTTGGTAGCAATAGCTGTGATGATGTTCTTCTTCTATGGATTCAAAAAAATGATTCTGACTATGATAACATTATTGGTATTTCTTGCTATTCTTGCAGGATTTGTAAAACTTACTGATTATGCACTTTCTCTTAGTGGAATAGCTGCTATTATCTTGGCTCTTGGTATGGCTGTTGATGCAAATATTTTGATTTACGAAAGACTCAAAGAAGAATTAAAAACAGGAAAATCCATGTGATGATCTATAGATGCTGCTAAAGAAAGAAGTTGGTCAGCTATTAGAGATGGGCAATTAAGTACAGGATTGATTGCATTCATATTATTTACAGTTGGAACTAATATGTTCAAAGGATTCTGATTTATGATGTTAGTTACTATTGCTTTGACGTTGCTTATCAATGTTCCTTTGATTCATGAACTTCTTCATGCATTCTACAATAGAAAGAACAAATAATTTAACATCTAAAATTTATAATTTAAAATTTACAAAAATGGCTACAAAATTAGACGTATCTGAAGTAAAAAAATGAAGTATATTAGAACTCAATGGAGAATTATTTAGAGTAGTTGATATATCATTTATGCAATGTCAGCAAAGACAGGGAAACTATACACTTAAGATGAAAAACTTAGTAACTTGAGGTGTACAAAATCTTCCATTTAGATCAGGTACAGTGTTGGATAAAGCAGATGTTATCACAAAAAATGCAGTATATCTTTACAATTCAGGAGATAGTTATTCATTTATGGAAAACGATAGTTGAGAGATGCACGACTTGAGCAAAGATTCTATCGAAGAAGTTGTTCCCTACCTCAAAGAAAATATGGATTTATATTTAATGGTGTACAAAGGAAATGTGCTTAATGTAATTCTTCCAGCTACTGTTACCTATACAATTGCTTCAACTGTTCCAGGAGTAAAATGAGATAGAGCTCAAGCTGGAAAAAAACCAGCAACTTTGGAAACAGGATTAGAAATCATGGTCCCTCTTCATAAAAATGAAGGAGATGAAGTTATGGTTAATACAGAGACAGGAGAAACAGTATAATAGTCATTGCGAGCAAAGCTTGGCAATCTAATATAAAAAAATCTTCCCAAAGCGGGAAGATTTTTTTTGTTAAGTCGTTGATTTTTCTCTACAA
>CAZZEA010000011.1:0-5420 GCA_964652925.1 uncultured Candidatus Peribacteria bacterium
CATATCTCTTGAAGCAACAATGTTTTGAAGTTGTTGGAGGTTTTATGAAAAATTATGTTTCAGACTCATGAACATGTACTACCTATGATGATGCTCAAGAAACTATTAAAGTTGCTGATTTTCTCGGGATAGAGCTTTTATCTTTTGATATGCAGCAGGAATATAATGATAGAATTATACAATATATCTATGATGGATATGCTAAATGAATAACCCCAAATCCAGATGTGCTTTGTAATAGCCTGATTAAATTTGATGTTTTTTTGGAAAGAGCATTGTCCTTGTGATTTGATAAAATAGCTATGGGACATTATGCTAGAGTAGTTGAAGATTGATCACAATATAAACTTTTGAGATGAATTGATTATAATAAAGATCAAAGTTATTTCTTAGCATGACTAAATCAATATCAATTATCTAAATCATTATTTCCTCTATGAAATCTTACAAAACCTGAAATTAGAAAAATAGCACAAGAAATCTGACTTCCCAATGCTGATCGCCCTGATAGTCAATGACTTTGTTTTATTGGAAATGTGTCTATCAAACAATTTCTTCAACAAAAATTACCAAAAAAAGAATGAAATATTGTTTTATCGGATGGAAAAATTGTGGGACAGCATCAATGAGCTTGGTTTTATACCGTAGGGCAGAGGCATGGTCTTGGTTTGAATTTTAAGTGTTATGTTATCAAAACTGATGTTGAAAAAAATATAGTTATTGTTGGTGAAAAATCTCATGAAGAACTTTCTCATACTTCACTTATTGCATTAGATCGGCATTGGATTTGACAAAAACATGAAATACCATTGAATGTGAAAACAAAAATCAGATATAGGCAAGAACCTCAGCCTGCAAAGATTATTTCTTTGAAAAATGGAAAAATGAATATATCTTTTAATGAACAACAACGAGCAGTAGCTTCTGGACAGGTGGTTGTTGCTTATTTGAATGATGAATGTATAGGTAGTTGAATCATTCAATAATTTTGATAAAAATTTGCATTTTTTAGCTTTTGGAGTATAATTTAATTATATTTATTTGTGTTTTTGTTGAATGAATAAATTACAAAAGAAAAAAATAACTAGAAATATGTCAAAAAAACTAGATAATCATTCTACTTTTTGAGAAATTTTAAAAAGATTTTTTGTTTTCTGGTTTTTGATGTTTTTTTGTGCTCTTGTTATTGTGCAACAAGAATCTTTTTTGTTGAAAATATCTGAAAATCCTCAGGAAACCATCTTTGTTTTGCCTGGTAATCCAAGTGATTGGTGAATGGACGAAAATGAATTATGAACCCATGGTGCTGCTTCAGATTGGAGTTTTCTTTTTGAAGATGAAACAACAAATCAACAAAATTTTACGCCAACAATATCTACAACAGATGTTCAAATAAATGTAATACATAATCAAAAAGACTATTTGCCTGAAGAAAAACATGTTTTTTCGGAAGATGAAGATGTTTTTTATGAGTGAGAAAATAAATTAGATACTTCAGATATAAATATTGAAGATAACAATAATTTACCACAGCAAAATAGTGGAAATCAAAATGAGTTTCAACTATGTATTACTCCATGGTGAGAATATGTAGCGCATGGTGATTTTATTTTGGCTTACGAACAGAGAAAAGATGTTGATAATCTTTGTAATGTTCAAAGAAGATTTTGTTTCGATTGAAAGCTTAATTGAACATATAATCAAAAATCTTGTAAAGAAAATACGGTTTATTCTTATGTAAAACCTGAATCGATTTCATATACACAAAAACCAGTAGATACTTTTGTTCAACCTAAACCACCTTCTTTGAGCTGAGCTGATTTTGATACTCATTGAAAAATAGATTGAACTACAAATCATATTGATATTTGGTGATCACCTGGTTCTGGTAGACCAGTAGATACATCATTTACTTCTCAAACATCACTATCAAATAATGTTTGTATTACTCCATGGTGAGAAAAAATAAAGAATGGACAATTTGTAAAAGCATATAAAACATCAGTTGGTCTTATTGATTTACCTTGTGATGTTGAGCTCAGAATGTGTGCTAATTGAAATTTAAAAGGTTCTTATATTCATAGAATTTGTACCTTTAAAAAAATGACCTATAGAGATTATGTATCTGATAATTATAATGTAGATAATCCTACAATATGAGATCTTATAAACACAATCGATACTGATGAAGAACAAACAACATATAAAAATCGATTGTTTTGGAAATGGTTGGATAAATATTTTTAAAAAATCTGATTTTATTTTTCTATAGTGGTGTTTTTACATCACTTTTTTTGTTTTTGTCAATCACAATTGTTGCTACTTCTCTTTTTATCGTGAAAACAGAAAGGAAATTACTATATTATTTTCTGCATTTTTTTTATTTTTTTTGGAGTGTTATGGGAAAATTAATTACACGTGCTGAAAATTATTCTGAATGGTATAACCAATTAGTGCAAGATGCACAACTTGCTGAAAATTCATCTGTAAGAGGTGCTATGGTAATTAAACCGTACGGTTTTGCTATTTGGGAAAACATAAAAAATGCTTTAGATGCTATGTTTAAAGCTACTTGACATACAAATGCTTATTTTCCTTTGTTGATACCCAAATCATTTTTTAGTAAGGAGGCATCTCATGTAGAATGATTCGCTAAAGAATGTGCTATAGTAACTCATTATAGACTTAAAAACGATCCTAATGGCAAAGGTATTGTTGTTGATCCTGAAGCAAAATTGGAAGAAGAACTCATCATTCGTCCTACTTCAGAAACAATTATTTGGGATAGTTATAAAAATTGGATTCATTCGTATAGAGATTTACCATTGTTAATTAATCAATGGGCTAATGTTATGAGACGAGAAATGAGAACCAGATTGTTTTTGAGAAGTTCTGAATTTTTGCGACAAGAATGACATACGGCACATGCTACTGCTGAAGAAGCAGAAGAAGAAACAGTAAAAATGCTTCATGTATATTCTGATTTTGTAAAAAATTTTATGGGAATTCATCATTTTTTGGGACAAAAACCAGAACATGAAAAATTTGCTGGAGCTGTTAGAACGTATACTTTTGAACCTATGATGCAGGATGGTAAAGCTTTGCAAGCTGGTACATCTCATAATCTTGGTCAAAATTTTGCAAAAGCATTTGATGTTCAGTTTACCAACAAAGAAAATAAACTTGAATATGTTTATGCTACTTCTTGGGGGGTTTCTACAAGATTAATTGGGGGACTGATTATGGCGCATTCTGATGATCAGGGATTAGTGCTTCCCCCAGCTTTGGCACCTATCCATTTGGTAATTGTTCCTATTTTTAAAACAGCTGAAGATCTTGAAAAAATACAATCTTATCTTGAACCAACACTTACACAATTGAAAAGCAAAACCTTAAATATTTCTTCAGAATTTTTATGAAGTTATCATATGCCATTGGTTGTTAAAATAGATACTGATGATCAAAGATCTCCGGGGTGGAAATATAATGAATATGAACTTAAATGAGTACCTTTGAGAATAGCTGTATGAGCAAGAGATCTTGCACAAGGTCAAGTTGAAGTTTATAGGAGAGATACACAGGAAAAGAAACTAATTGCTATTGATAATCTTACTGATTTTGTTACTGAAACTTTGGCAGATATTCAAAAAAATATTTATCTTAAACATCAAAAATTTACGTTGGCAAATACACATAAAGTTGATTCTTATGAAGAATTTAAATCAAAAATAGAATGATCTTTTATTCTTGCTCATTGGGATTGAACAACAGAAACTGCACTTAAAATTCAAGAAGAAACAAAAGCAACTATTAGATGTATTCCTTTTGATAGTCTTGATGAGAATTGAGTAGATATGATTACTGATAAACCAAGCAAAAAAAGAGTGTTATTTGCTAAATCATATTAATTTTATTATTTATTTTGAATGATGAATTTTACAAAAAGAACCAAAATAATTGCCACAGTCTCTGATATCAACTGTTCTGAAGAGAAATTAATTAATTTATATAATGCTTGAGCTAATGTTATAAGATTTAATTTTTCGCATGCTCAACATGATGCAGTTGCCAAAATAATTGATCTTATAAAAACCCTTAATGCGGCTGGAAAAACTAATTTAAGTACAATTTTGGATACAAAGTGACCTGAAATAAGAACTGGTAATGTTCAAGAAAAATTTATTGTAAAAAAATGAGAACATTTCAATATTTTTGTGGATGAATCTTTGGTAGAAGAGACAAAAGATATTTATTGTGATTATCAATATTTGTTGGAGGATGTGAAAAAAAATCAGATTATAATTATTGATTCTTGATTATTAAAAGTAAAAGTTATTGAAGTAAAGAAAACACATGTGGTTGTTGAGGTATTGAATGATCATTTAATCTGATCTAGGAGACATGTTAATCTTCCTGGAGTATCTCTTAAACTACCTGGTATTACTGATAAAGACGAAAAAGATATATTATTTGCCATTCAACATGGCTTTGATTTTATAGCAGCGTCTTTTATTAGACATCAAAGTAATGTACTTGAAATAAAAAACTTATTAAAACAACACAATGCGCAACATATTCAAATTATTTCAAAAATTGAAAATCAAGAAGCTTTGGAAAATTTGGAATGAATTGTTAAAGAATCTGATTGAATTATGGTAGCAAGAGGGGATTTGTGAGTTGAAATTGAAATATCAAAATTACCTTATTATTAAAAGGTTATTATGGACACATGTTTTACTTATGGAAAGACCATTATAGTTGCTACAGAACTTTTAAAAAGTATGGTAGAATCTCCATTTCCAACAAGAGCTGAAGTTTCTGATGTGTATAACTCGGTTATCCTTAGAACTGATTGTACTATGCTTTCTGATGAAACAGCTGTAGGTAAATTTCCTATTCAAGCTTGTCAAATGATGACAGATGTAGTTCTCGAGGCTGAACAACACACTAACAATAAACATAAAGATTTTGAAATAACATTTACAGATAATTATGCTTTGGATAAAAAGATGGTTGCCAAGAATGCTCTATTTATTGCGGATGAAATAAAAGCTGATTGTATTCTTTTGTTTACTAATTCATGATTTTTGGCGAGAGTAGTTTCTGCATTTAAGCCAAATCACACGGTTTTTGCTTTTACTAAAGATATTCATGTCTTAAGATCTATGAATTTTTTATTTGCTGTTTATCCATTTTTATTGGATTCTTGGTGAAAATATCCCTTGGAAGATGAAAAAAATGCCCTCTCTTCTTTAGCGTCGAAATGACTTATCAAAAAAGGGCATAAAATAGTGGTTATCAATGATGTTGTTGAAGGAAATGCTATCTCTCCTTATGTAAAAGTTATTAATTTCTAATTCTATTTTATTGTAATAGGTATGGTAAGTATTTTTTGATCATCTATTGTTATTATAATACTA
>CAZZEA010000011.1:5430-11034 GCA_964652925.1 uncultured Candidatus Peribacteria bacterium
TCATTTTTCTTTTGCAGTAAATGTGATATCATTTTCTTTATCATGTATAAATTGCGTTGTTTTAAGAGAACTCTCCAAAGTAGAGTTTTGTGCTATACTATTTAGTATGAAAGGTAATATTCATACATAATTTTCTTTTGTTGTTTTGTTTATTATTGTTATTTGTAATCTTATAGCGTCTCAAACATTTGTTTCCTTGTTTTTTATTACTTTGATCTTAATTTCATTTTGTGACAGAAAATGATTGGTAATGTCTGAAAAGTTTGGATTTTGTTCTATAATAAATTCTTCTTTTTCTCAAATTTTTTCATAATAAAAATTGTTGTTTTCTGGTTCTTGTAAAACAATTGACTGTGTTGGTGCTGATTCATGTGTTTGATTATTGTTTTGTGTTGGTAAACTATTACCGGTTTTTACTGTAGTATTATTTCATGTATTTGTAGTATTAATTCCTGTATTTGCCGTAGTATTGCTTGTTCAAATGTTTCATTGATTAAATTTATCATTATTATGACTTATAGTATTATTGTCTTGATTTGTTGTGATATTTTCATTCTTTTTTGGGTAAATATAACATTTTATGTTTGTATTTTTGGTATCTTCTCGACGATCAGTTCGTGTATATTTAGATAGCCAATTCATATCTCTAATGATCATGGATTCGTATTTGTTATTTAGATACATTACTTTTCACACATGTCAGAAGTACCCATTACTTGATGTTCATTTATATACTATTAAAGCTCAAACACTAGGATTTGATCAAATTTTGTATCCTGTTGCATTTGCACCAGAGCATCGATCTACTGCATTTCCTCATCGTGTTCTTTGTTGAGTAGATTCACTTGTAAATGGAAAAAATTCTGGAGATGCTAATGCTGCTCACCATGTACAATATCCAGGGAAAAATGTATTTTCAATATGTGTTCTTGTTTCTTTCCAAATTGATATGATTTTGCTTTGGTTTGTTTTTGGCTTTTGTTCTTGTATTGCTTGAGTAAATGCATTTGATATTTCAACTGAGCTTTCTCTGTAAAGATGTTGGTATGAGTTATCATAGCTAGCGTGTAGCATAGTAAATGCTCAAATAGTTCATACTATAATTAACTCTCATAGATGAATTAAAGCATGATGAGTATGTGCCCATGTATGCAAAAATCTCTCCACATGTCTTTTTTTGACTTTATGGATATGATTATATAATTTGGCTTTTGTTGCTTTGATTTTATTTCTCATACTCTATTCAAAAAATAAATCTTTATATAATTGTATTTAGAAATCCTTTTTTTGTCAAATTTTTGAAGTTTTTTTGTGTGTTTTAGTTATTCATTATCACTTGAAACTCATTGGTATATTGATAGAATGCTTTTGTTTTGATATTTTGTAAAATTTACCAATGAAAAAGAGTATATTATTGTTCTTAGATTATTATTTGCCTCATTGTTGAGGTGTGGAAACTGTTTTTGAGCAAATAATTAGGAGATTAATAAAAAAATGACATCATATAACTTTAGTTACAAGTCGTTTTGATAAAAGATTGAAAAAATATGAGAATTTAGGTAATTTAGAGCTTTATAGAGTTTGATTTAATAGGTCTTCTTTTTTGTTTTTTTCTTTGTTAAAAGGTTTTTACCTTTTGAAAAACAAGAGATTTGATCTTATTCATGCAAGTACGTATGTATGAGCTTTTCCTGCTAGTTTGCTTTGATTAATTTTCCGTAAAAAAGTTATTTTGACTGTTCATGAGGTTTTTGGAAAACTTTGGTTTTTGTATAAAGGTTGGTTTTTTTGAAGAATGTATCTGTTTTTGGAAAAATTACTCTTTTTTATGCCGTTTGATATTTATCATTGCGTATCTCACTATACAATGAATTGTTTGAGAGTCATGTATGGTGTTTCTGATCATAAATTAAAAGTTGTTCATAATGGAGTAGATTATTCTTTTTGGAATAAGAATCTTGTAGATGAAAATGAAATTATTAATCGAAAAAAAGAATATGAATGGAATGGTAGATTTGTTGTTTTATATTATGGCCATGCTGGTAAATCAAAATGATTAGATTCTTTGATAGATTGTATACCTCAAATGATAAAGTATGATCCAACCGTTTTGTTTGTTCTTAATATTATAGAATCAAAAAGAAAAGATAAAATCTTACACCGTTTGCGTTTTTTGGAAAAACTTTGATTTGCTCGTCAAATTCAGATATTTCAATGAGTTGATAAAAAAGATTTACGTACTATGGTTTCATCTTGTGATGTTGTTGTTGCTCCATCTCTTTCTGAAGGATTTGGTTCTGTTCATACTGAAACAATTTCTATGAAAAAGCCTCTTATTACTACATCAGTTGCTTCTTTGCCAGAAGTTTTATGATGAGCAACAATATTTGTACAACCAAATTCTTGTAAACAAATTTTAGATGCAATCTTGCTTATAAAAGAAAACCAGCAAGATGTTAATATCTTGCCGGTAAAGACGTTTGATCGAGATGTTACTGTTGAAAAAATCGAAGAAATTTATCAACAAATTCTTTAATTATTTTTTTGGATTATTTTTGTTTATGTATTCTTGTAAAGCTTTTAATGTGTCAAATAATTTTGGAATAACCATATTGTATGATCAAAATTTTCCTGTTGTTGTTTTAAATACATTGTATATTTTACCATTTGGTGCTTTATATGGTGATGTACTCCAAGAACTATCTACGGTATAATTTACAGCATTTCAAGGATTATTTTTGTTGATAAAATCTTCTATTTCTTTTTTACTTGTAAAATTTCTTGATTGGTTTGCGGCACTAAAATTTATAGAAGAATATCATAATCCTGCCTTATATCTTATAGTATATTTCTTACCATTTGGTGCTGTGTATATATAATCTTGATTATTATTTATATCTTCAACTAAACGATCATATATATAACGTAATTTTGCAATTTCTTTTGGGCTTGCTCATTCTTCTTCTAATTCATCTATTTTTTCTTCCATCATGTCTTTTAGTGTTTTTTTAAGGTCATTATCTAAGTTTTCTATTAATAAGTATAATCATTCTAGCTCTATTATTTCATTTACTCATAATTCGTAATCTTCATCGCTATCTTGGTAATCAGGATGTTTTTCTGTAATTAATTTGAAAACAGCTGCTTGATCTGATATCGTTAATGTGGAAGCAGTTACATCAAAATAATTTTCACTTGATCTTAATTCTATATAGATAACATCTGTATTTTTTACCAATGATTGTTTGTTTACATTAGTTCCGTTCACAAATAATGTTCATTCATCAATACTTGCTGTAACCAATGTGTGTGTACTTAGTCACGATATAACGATTGAATTAGATCTGTATATTGTATTTCTTTTTATATTATCGGTCTGTCTTGCAAAAGTAAATGATTCTGGTGAAGTGTCTGGAATACCTGTGTAATTAAATATTGCTGATTCTGATCGTTCACTTTGATTTCATATATAATCAACTGCTTGTACTTTTATAGTAAATGTTCCTTGTAATCATAATTCCATATTTTGTATTGATATAGATGGATTTGTACCTGTTCATGATTTTATAGTTGTTGTTCATTGTTGAATTATGTAGTTATATTCTTTTACTCAAACTCAATCATCTGTAGAAGCTGGCCAACTCAAAACAAAACTTCATGTATAGTTTTTGTTGTTTATGTTTGTTAAATTTGATTTACTTGGCGCTGTTGTATCTAGTACAACACTTTGATATGAGTATATTTTTTTTCAAACAGCATCTTCAAACTCTATATATATGTTTTTTTGTCCTTGTCATGCTGTTATAATTATTGGAGTTGATCTATTCCCAGCAAGAATTTGTTCGTTTATTATAGCTAAATTATTTGGTCAAATGATATCTCCTGTAATTGTGGCTTTTGTGATACTGTTTATATTTGTTTCTAGTGTTATATTACCAGATTTTGTATAATTTATATTTGCTACTTTTATTATTCATCACAAACTGATTTGTCATGTAAGAGGAACCTCTAGTTTTAAAGGAAATACTGATGATTTTGTCTTATTCCCTGCTTTATCGCCAATAGTTACTCGTCGTTCATAAGATCAATTATTTAAATTTTTTATTGTTCTGCTTGATCAAGTATGAAATGATGTATAAACTTCACCATAACTATATCCAGACAAAACAAATTCATATCATGAAAAATATCAATCATGTCATGTCCATGAAAAAGTAACTGTACTATTTCACGTAATAATTTTTCAACTTGAAGGAGATAGTAAATCTACTATTGGTGGTGTCGTATCTATGGTAAAACTTACTTGGCTACTATTTCCTGCTTCATCTGTTGCAATGATTTGATATAACGCTTCTCATCATTGTAAATTTACTACGTATGGAGATATCTGGTGTCAGGTTTGTAATGTTATTGATCAGTTCCTTTTTACTGTTATATTGTATATTGGTTCTCCCGCTTCATCTACTATAATTGGAGCAGGATTTGGAATGTTTTTATAAAATCCGCTATTTGTTATATTATGTATTTGTGGTGCCATTTGATCAATAATAATAGTTTGTACTGGTGAACATCATACATTTCCTGCTATATCATATGCACAAACTTGTGCTCTGTATTCATTGTTAATTTGTATTCCTGTTTGCGTGTGTGTGGTATTTGTTCAGCTATATACGATATTGTTGTTCATAGAAAAAGTGTAATACTTAATCATCCAAGGTAATTTATTTAATCAACTTCGTGTATAAACAATATTTCCTGTGCTATTTCTTCTTCATCCTGCTGGAGATAATCATAAAGAAGGAATTGTTTTATCTATATAAAAATTGAATACTCCTGTTCAAAATTCATTATTTTCTGTTTTATATCAAAGAGTTATTCTTATGTTTCATGTGTTTCATCATATTCGAGGAATTGTCTTAGATATTGTATTTCAAATAGATGCGCTATTTCAGCTTTGATAAAAATATGTAGCTCATGTTGTTCCTGTATATATTGTTCGATCGAATCTTTTATTTCAAGAAAAGAGTATTGTAGGACTATCGTTTGTATAACCAGTGTTTCCCAATATATATGCTGTTGTTCCTGTAAAAATACTATTTAACTTGTTGAAATTGAATCTAGGTACTGATCCTGTCGAAATATTTCAGGCTTTATCTGTTATTTCAATTTTTCGATTATAAACTCATCTATCTATATTAATTAGTGTTATTCATGTGTTTCCAGGCGTAACAAATCAAGAATCTAAAATACTTGATGTTCAACTATAGAGGTAATATTTTTGTGATTCTATTCTTGCTGTATTTTCATTTACTTGTCGAGATAATCTAATTGACGTTCATGTATATGTAGATCAACTAGCTGGTTGTAGATTTGTTATTGATGGAGGAGTTGTATCAATTTCAAAAGATATTCCTGTTTGATTTCATGCTCGATCTTTTGCTATAATGTTGTAAATTCATTCGACTTGAACTATATTGTCATAATCTATTCAAGTATGTAAAAGTAATGAATTATTAAATACTCAAGATAAATTTGTGTCAGAAATCTGAATTCTGATTCCTGTATTATATAATCAATTATTCACTATTGGAAGTCATCATTTTG
>CAZZEA010000012.1:0-6237 GCA_964652925.1 uncultured Candidatus Peribacteria bacterium
TTGATGATATTGATTATTGATAAGTTTTGCAGCGTAAGTTAGTTCTACAACTTTTTCACATCATAGTCATTTGAGAATATTTATGATATCAGGATAATCGAAGTCAACAGGAAAACTTGGAGCAAGAAGAGCTACGGGTTTGTTTTGTTGTATGAAACTTAAAAATTTTTCCATAACATTATTTATCAAATAAATCATTTATGTTGTTTTTTGTTTCATCCTCTGTAATGTGTTTTTTTGAGCCATATGATTCTAATTTATGATCTTTGAAAAAACTAATTAAAATGTCTTCGATAGTGTTGTCAAAATATCCTTGATATATCGCATTTTTTGCTTCCTCATTATCAGATATTAAAAAGTTATCATATTTTTTTATTATTTCTTCGTCTCTGTTTTTTAATATAATTTTTCATTTTTCTATTTCTATAGTGTCTTCTGGATTTAGTTTTTTTGAAGCTTCTTTACAAATTTCCCTAATACAACTTCTTAATCTTTCAGAACTATCTGAATTATTATTTTCTTTATATTTTTTTGCAAAATAAAATTTAAAAGCTCTTGTTGTGCTTATGTTACAAAAATTTTTTACTAAATATTCTACTATGGTATCGTTTGTATTTAAGTTTTCTATTATTTCTTTTTGAGTTTTTTCAATCTCTTTTTCGTTTTTTGTTTCTCGTTCTTCTTGTTTTACCCAAAAATTTACCATATATCAAAGAAGGCTTTTCATCTTTCTTATATGTCTTTGAGATTTTTTTTTGTTTGGTAGTAGTTTGTTATACATTTTTTCAAAATCGAATCTTTTGGTTTTTTCTCTATATGCTCTTACTTCTTCAAGGTATTTTTCTAATCCTTCTCTTCAAATTCTATTCCATATATGCTCTAATTCATTTTTTGAAAAATTATCAGAAAATCTCTCAAATATATATTTGAGAAAATTTTGCATGTTTTCTGAGTATTGGTTGCTAGGTCTTTCCATTAGTGATTATGATATATAAATGCCACTAATAGTATACTGAAAAAAAAGATTTTTTGCAAAATTTACTCATTTTTTTCTCCAAAAACTTCCTCTACAGCCTCTTTGAGAGTATATCCATTCAAAAATTCTTGTAAATGAGGTCTTTTTTTGCTAAGTGTTTCTATACTTGATTCTAGTATATTGTAATCTCCAGATTTTGGATAGACGTAAGTGATGGGATCCAAAAGCCCTGTCGGTCTAATTATTTGTTCTATGATTTGTTGGCTTGTTTTTAATTCGTATTCAGCTGGGGTTGCTGAAAGGAAAATAGTTTTTGCATCTTTTTTTGTTGGAAGAAAATTTTTATCATATTTTCCTATGTTTTTTTCTAGTCGTTTGTATGTTTTACTATCCGTTTCTGGTGTGGTATCTATGTCTTTTTTTATTTTTGCGGTATAGCCAGTTCGACCGATTTTGTATTCTAATTCTGAAAAATTTAATGGTCTGTGATCAAGAGCAGAGGGGAGGCGAAATCCATATTTTACGAGGTTTGTCTTTCTTGCTTTGTCCCCGGCAGGCATTGCTTGCAACTGTGGGATAGTCATATGAGATTCATCGATAATCAACAAAAAATCATCAGGAAAATAATCAAAAATCGTATTTGGTACTTCACCAGTTTCTCTTTTATCAAAATAGAGGGAATAGTTTTCTATTCCGTTTACAAATCCTGTTTCTCTCATCATTCTGATGTCATATTCGACTCTTTTTTTGATTCTTTCGGCTTCAATAGGCATTTTGGCATCGAGAAATTCTTGGACTCTGATTTCTTTTTCTTGATTCATTTTTTGGATAATATTTGCTAAGTCTTCTGTGTTTTGTAAAAATTGGGTAGCTGGCCAAATCCAAATATATTCTTTTTTCCCTTCGTATTCAAATGTTGTAGCATCTCTTACTTCGATAAATTCCAAGATATCTTCGTTGAAATGGAGTCTGTATAAATCTTTCTCTGTACTAGAAAATATATCGATTCTTTCTCCTTGAATCTCAAACATTCCATGTTCTATTTTGCCTTGAATAGGTTTGTATTGGATCTTGAGAAGTTGTCTCTTGATATCTTCTCTTTGATAGGTTTTCCCAGCTTGAAGATAAATTGTATTTTCTTTGAAATGATCTTTTTGTCCTAATCCATAGAGTGATGAAGCCGATGCAACGATAATCACATCATCTCTACTGAGTAATGAGGACATCGCTCCAAGTCTGTACATTTCAATTTCTTGGTTGATGGTTGCTTCTTTTTCGATATATAATCATTGTGCAGGAAGATAGCTTTCTGGTTGATAATAGTCGAAGTACGAAACGAAATAATGCACGGCGTTGTTTGGAAAAAAATGTTTGAATTCGGTAGCGAGTTGGGCAGCGAGTGTTTTGTTGTGAGAAATTACTAAGGTTGGTTTGCTTACGTGTTGGATGATGTTTGCCATAGTAAATGTTTTTCCTGTTCCTGTCGTTCCCAAAAGTGTTACTTTCTTTTTTCCTTTGGAAAATGCTTGCTGAATTTCAGCGATTGCTTTGGGCTGGTCACCGGCTGGTTGATACGAAGATTTTAGCTCAAACATTTTTTTTTGTTAATAATGATAAGATTTCCCGCTTCTTATTGTCTCACATCTATAAATCTGTTCGATAAGAGTGAGTTTAGCAAGTCAATGGGGGAGTGTTATTTTTCCAAATCAAATTTTTTCATTGATAATTGACGTAAGCTGATTTTCTTGTAAACCATATGGTCATCCAATAATAAATATTACATGATTCTGCTTGTGAATTGTTTTTTCTAATTCTTCTGTAGTAAGTAGTTTGCCATCTTTTGACATCAGAATTTTATAATGGTCTTTGTATTTTTTATTAAGCATTTGAATAATATTTTCGGTATCTTGTTTAATAATTTGTTCATGCGTTCCATTTTTTGTAGGTTTGATATTTTCTATATTAATCATTTTTCCAAGTCTTTTTTCGTATTCTTGGATTGCGGAGATTCGGTGTTTATCACTATCAGAAATAGAAAGAATAGTAAACATAGTAAACATAGGTATTGTTAATATAAAATGTATCTATCATCTTTGTTTGCATAATAGCTTTTTATTTTGAGGACATCACCTTTTCTAATACCATGGTTATCAAAAATCTGGATCATCCCTTTGTGTTCTAATAATCATCGGAATCGTTGTTCAGCTTCTTCATTTCCTCGTGGAATCATTTGTACTAGTTTACATAATTCTGGATCATATATTTCCCATACCTCTGCATATTTTGCTTGATTTTCTTCGATATATCATTCTTCTATAAGAAGTTCTTTTTCTTGCGCAGAAATGTTGGCAATATGTGTTTCTTCTTCATTATTTTCTTTTTGAATATGTTCTGGAATATGGTAGACTTCTTCGTCCTTTGTATTTTTTAACATAGGAATCATGTTGTTTACCCATTCCTGAATTCAATGATGAGTTGCAGCAGAAAGAAAATATGTATATTTTTCTAATAATTTTTGAGATATTTTTTTTGCAAGTTTCTTTGTTTTGAAATATTCTCATATTTTTTTGTGAAGAAGATGCATTTCTTCGTTCATGATTTCTTCATCGTTGATAAGATCATATTTATTGATAGCAAAAATAATTCTTTTTTCCAAAATAATTTCATCGTCTTGTTTTGCAAAAAGCGTTATCATTCAACTATTTTCTTCTATTGAAATATCTGGATTGTCAAATTTTTCATCAATATAAGAAATTATCTCATCAAAAATATCTATGATTTCTTGAATTCCTGACTCATATCTTGAACAATCACTTACGAGACAAAATATTTTTGCTTTGAGCACATGTCTAAGAAAAGCGTTTCCTAATCCTTTTCCATCAGCAGCTCCCTTGATAAGTCCAGGAATATCTATTACATTAAATGTTAGATCATCAGCTTGTACACAACCAAGATTTGGAATCAGTGTCGTAAATGGATAATCAGCAACTTTTGCTTTTGCATGAGAAATGGTGTTGATAAGTGAAGATTTTCCTACACTTGGACTTCCAATTAATGCAACATCAGCAAGAAGTTGTAATTCCAAAGTGATCTCTATTTCTTGTCCAGGTTCTCCCATAAGGAAAAAATCTGGATATTGATGAACCGAATTTTTGAAATGCATATTCCCTACTCATCATTCTCCTCCTTTGAGTGCTGTCCATTCTTCTTGATCCTTAGAAAAAACATGAAGAATTTCTCAATCACTGTCTTTTATTAATGTTCCAATAGGGACAAGAAGTATAATATCTTCAGCATTAGCTCCGTATTGATCTTTTGATCTTCCAGGAAATCCTGATTTAGCTTTGAATATTTTTCTAAATCTATAGGGGAGTAGTGTGTTTTCGTCTTTTGATGATTTGAAAATGATAGATCATCCTTTTCCTCCGTTTCCACCGGCTGGTCATCCGTGAGGAACTCAAGCTTCTCTTCTACCGGTGGCTATTCAATCTCATCATTTTCAAGATTGTATAGTTATTTTGACTTCATCATAAAATTGCATATGTTTTTGCTATAGTTAATTGCTAAATGGTGATAATTGTTTTTTATGGTTTTCCTTTGTAAAATAAAGAGATTCTAAAAACTAATGATGATGTGAAAGAAGAAAAATTCCCATAATTCAAATACCTAATAGGAAAAATAATATTTGTAATGATGCTTGTCAGAATTTATTTTCTTTGTGAAGTTCAGGAATAAGATCAGCGCCAGCAATATAAATAAATGATCCTGCTGCAAATGGAATGAGAAATCATGTTAGATTTTCTATGTAGTTGCTTAATAGAAGTGCTACAACAACTCATATAATTGCACTTAATCATGTAAGTAAATTTACAATTAACGCCTTTTTTTTACTAAATCATCAATGTACTAAAACTCAAAAATCTCCTATTTCTTGTGGAATTTCATGAAATAATACGGCAATTGTTGTGGCTATTCAAACAGGAATACTAATCATATAACTTGCGCCAATAATAAGTCAATCAATAATATTATGTACAAAATCTCCAACGAGATTCATAATAGCAAAATGGTGAACGTGATTTTTTGTGATTGGCATGTGGCAGTGATTCCAGTGTATAACTTTTTCTGTTATCAGTCCAAAAAGAATTCCGCATAAGATAAATAATGAGCTTTGAAGCGTAAAAGATTCTTCTTCAATCATTTCTGGTAAAAGGTGCAAAAAAACATCTCCAAGTAAAGCTCCTGCGGAAAAACTTACCAAATAAATGACTATTTTTTTGAGTCTTTCTTGTTTTAATCAAAGGAATATTATTCCTATTAAAGCTAATAAACTGATTATTAGTGTGCTTCATATTGCATACATTCGTATTTTTGTCATATTTTATTTATTTTTTGATAAAACTTTTTCTTGCATTTTTTGCAATTTCTTCTCTATTTCGATTTGTTTGTATGAATTTGGAGAAGTTGGTAATGATATTTTTTTCTGTTTTGTTTGCAATAAGTATTCCAGATTTTTTATCTATTAATTCTGATGTTGCTCATTGATTGTATCCAAGTATAGGAACTCATAAACACAAACATTCAGCTGTTCCAATACCAAAACTTTCTTTGGTTAGGTTGATTGCTCATTTGGCGTTTTTTATAATATCTATCATATTTGGTGGGTTTCGTCCTGTGAATTTAATGTTTTTTTTCGCCATCTTTTTGAGTTCTTGTTCGTCTGGTCAACTTCATATAATAATAAGAGGATATCAAATTTCGTTAAATGCTTTTATGATAAGGTCTACTTCTTTAACAAATTTTACTATTCTTCACACGCAAATTATATAATCCTTTGGTTCTTTGATGATTTTTTCGTCGAAATACATCTGACTTATTTTTGGATATTTTATTTTGGATTCTATGTTGTATATTCTTTTTGCTAATTCTTGAGTATATTTACTATTTGAAAATACTTCATTATAATTTGTAAATTTTAGGTCTCGTTTTTGTAATTTATTGATTATTTTTTTAAATAATCGTCATTTCCATCATGTAATTTTTTTTGTATATTCTTGTTTGTGACTTCGAATATATTGCATTGGAGAATGGAGATATAGGGTTGTATTTAGGTTATTTCTTTTGCACTGATCGATGTTTTTTGCTATTGCAAACGAAGAAATTAATATATGATTTGGATTGTATCTTTTTATTTTTCATGATAATATTTTCATCAAAAGAGGATAGAAAAAAATTAGATTACGATAATCAAAAATATTTTT
>CAZZEA010000012.1:6256-10929 GCA_964652925.1 uncultured Candidatus Peribacteria bacterium
ATTGGTATTTTTTTTTGAGAATTTCGTTTGAAAAATAAATTTAATCGTTTTGGTAAAGCAGTAATTATTTGAATTTTTTGGTTGTCTATAGACAAGTATTTTAATTCGCTATATGTTGTAAATATTTTTGTTTCCGAAAATGTTCAAGAATTTAATTTTTCTTGAATAAGATCTATAAATACGTCTAAAGCTCATCATTTTGCGATTGGCAGTGTGTGCCTGCTAGTTTACTCATAATTTATAGTTATTGGTTAATAATTAATAATTATATAATTATAAACCGAACATTATCAACTATAAATTATTTTGTATTGAAATAAGATATAGAAAATCTATAAGAGCAACAGTATTAGGATTTTATCATCTGATTTTTTGTTATGGATAAAGAAATGAAACAGATTTTTAAAAACAATCTTATTAAGTTGATTATATGACTTGTGTTATTGTTTTTTTGTTTCTTATATATTCAAAAATATCCTGCTGAAAAAATAGCAATATTTTCCGGTTTTGATGTGATGGTTCAGAGAATTGAAATTATTTTCAATAAATTTGTAAATGATAATTCAGAATCTTTGAAAAGTAAATTTGATTACGAAAAAGCTTATGAGGAATTAATTAGAATTGCAGAAGCAAATGGTTGTAAAGACCCTCAAATTATACAAGAGCTAAAAGATACGCTTTCTGCTTTGCAAAATGAACCAATTAAAACAATTCAAGATGTAATGCTGTGATATATTCGCAAGGCTAATGAATTCAAAAATAGAGTTGCCAAAGAGTGTAAAAAATAATTTCTTTTATTCTTTTTTTAGAGAAATTACGTATCATATTGTTGTTCATTTTTCTGTTATTGGAAAATTTTCTATTGAAAAAAAACTGTTATTTGCAATTTCTTCTATATCTTGAATTCTGTGATTATATAATTTTATTTTAAACTCTTCTTTTCCTTTTTTCCAAATAAATTCACGTCTTTGAAGAAAGTGTCAAACTATTCGTTGTCATCAAGGTTTTAATATTTTATACACCTTTTGAAATAATCATTTTATATCTTCTATATGTTCTAGAACAAAGAAAGATAGTGCTAAATCGTAAGATTCATCTTCAAATGGTAGCTTATTTTCTAAATCACAAACAACTTTTTCTATTTTATTTGTGCTTGGATGTCTTTTGAGTAGTTTTTCTGATATATCACATGCTGTATATTTATGAATAGATTTATCTTTGAAAAATTTTTGTAGTCTTCAGTCTCCAGCTCATAAATCTATAATAGAAATGTTTTCGATCTTTCTTGGTAATATTCTCAAAAAAAATCATTTATCAAAAGAATCTAGATGATTGTGATATTTACCATATTCATCTGCTATAAAATTATACCCTTCTTTTGGGTTTTTTATTTCTCTATGTCTACTATCGTATCACATATTTTCTTTGTTTTTTAAAAAAATCTTTTTTCTATATTTTCTTTTTCTTGATTTTTGCTTAATTTATCTATTTTTTCCAACATTTCTTCGTCAGGTTCTTGGAGAAATTTACTTAATTCTGTTGTTTTTTCTGCGGCTTTTTTGATATGTACGTAATATTTACTTAATTCTGTTACAACGTCTGTTAAATCGTCGTTTTTTTCCAACAGTTTTGTGATTTCTTCTCTTAGAATATTGTTTTGTTCTGTAAATTCCTCTAATTCTGATTGTACAAATTGTAATTCTTTGTTGGCCTCTTTCAAACTGCTTCTGAGGTGATTTACTGTATCTTTGTGTTGATATCTAAAATAAAAAATAGCATATCATATTGCTCATCAAAGGATTAGTGCTAGAAATGTATATCAATTCATAATATTTAGTGTTAAGTGGTAAATGTTGATTTTTAAGTATATGAATTTTGTTATATGTAACTTTTTTCTTGTTGTATGCAAATAAAAATAATTAAACAAAAAAACTTTCTCTGGAGAGAAAGTTTTTTTGGAGTGTGTGAAGAGAGAAATTATTTCACAGCAGCTTTGAAATCAGCACCAGCTTTAAAAGTAACAACTTTCATAGCAGGAATTTTGATTTTTTGAGAAGGATTTTGAGGATTAACACCTTCTCTAGCTTTTCTTTTAGAGGCTTTGAAAGTTCCGAATCCTTGGATTCTAACTTCTCCTGATTTTTTAACACCAGCAATAACTGTGTCGATGAAAGCGTTAACTAATTCAGCAGCAAGTTTCTTAGAAACTCCAAGTTCTTCAGCCAAGCTAGCAATAAGAGCTGTCTTTGTCATTGTGTACAATTGTTATAAAATAAAATTTGTTTTGTACGCCTAGATATTAGTATACGCGACAGTTATTTCAAGAGATTTTTTGTAAAAACATTTAAACTGCTTCTAATGCTTTAAATCCGCTTTCTGTTTGGGTTTTGCTGTTTTTTTTGTCGTGTATCGTAATTACTATCTGTTGACTTTTTGTTATATGATTTTATAATTGTGTTTTATGGTAGGTTTTCTAGGCGAGACTTAAGTTGTTTTATTGCTCTAGATAATTTTTGTCTTACATTGTCATTTGATATTCATAATAAGATTTCAATTTCTTCATTTGACTTTTCTTCTATAAATTTCCAATAAATAATATCCTTACTGGAGTCGTCTAATTCTTTCATAGCTTGTTGTATTTTTGAAAATTCAAAATCTTTTTGTAAAATATCTGATATTTCTTCTAATTCAACAAGAGTTTCTTCGAAATTTATATTTTGATCGTCCGTGCTTATGTCGGTAAATGGAATATCTTGATTTTTTTTGAAATGATCCTTTAATAGATTTTTAAAAATTGTCCGAAAATATCAAGAAAACGATTGGTTTTCGTCGTATTTTTTAACTCATTCTCGAAATTTTACATAGAAATCTGATATTAAGTCCTGTGCATCTTGGCTGTTTATAAAATAATTTGCTTCTATGTAACGAGAAAACATATCAACAGTCTCAAGGTAGAATGTGTTGAATGCTGAGTGGTCTTGTTGTTTAAGCTTCTTGATTACTTCTTTATCGAAATGAAACATATTTGTGTAATAAATAATCAAATGTTTAAATGTTTTTTTGTAGTATTACTTCAAAATTTTCTTCGCTTTTTATTTTTTCTGTTTGTATTCATCATACACAAGCAAATATTTCTTTAAAATTTTTGTTTTCGTCTTGGGCTGGGAGGATGGCAGGTGGCATTATTTTGTCTATTTGTACGTGTTCAGCCCCCTTTTTTATCTGGCATGCACAAACATAGCAAGCTCCCATACAACAAGAAACAGGTATATCAATATTGTTGTCTTGCGCCATTTGACTCAGACTTTTGTTGTAATCTGCTATAAAAGAACCAATAGTTTCTTCATTTGTATTTTGTATTGTTACGGTTACTGTCATCTTTATGTATACGAGATAAATGTAATTTGGTTACATATTTGTTATTATTTCTTTTGCTTTTTCCAATTGGTTATCAATATTTTTTTCTTTATAAAGATCTCTATCAAATTCTATTACAATATCAGGTAAAATTCATATTTTATCTATGTTTTTTCCACTTGGGCTATATCGTTTCCCGATAGTATATTTTAATGATGCTCCATCTTCAAAATCTTCCATAGTTTGTATAGAGCCTTTTCAAAAACTCTGCGTTCAAATTAATTTTGCACCTATTTGTTCTTGAAGAGCCAAAGCTATAATTTCTCCTGCAGAAGCTGTATATCCATCTATTAAAATAATAATAGGTACTTTTGGTCATTCGTATCCTTTTGAATAGTATTCTTCTTCTCCTAATTGTTTGTATTTTGATGATACAACTAATTTATTTATTGGTATGAAATGAGAGGCTATCTCTGATGCAATAGGAAGAAGTCATCATCAATTTCCTCTAAGATCAATAATTAGTCCTTCTATATTTCCTGTTTTTAATTTTAACAGTTCTTTTTTGAGTAAGTTTTCTGTTTCCTCACCTATAATTGATATTTCTAAGTATCCAATTGTTTTTTTTCATGTAAGTATTGTGCTTGAAACTGATGGTATAGATATAGTGTCTCTAATTACTTTTTTTTCCAAAACTTCTTTGGTCTCATTTTTGTTTATTCTTTCTATTCGTAATGAAACAGTACTTCATTTTGGTCATCTAATTTGTTTTACAGCTTCGTTTATTGATAATTCTTTAGTTGAATCTTCATTTATTATTACAATTCTATCTAGTGGTAATAATCATGCTTTGAAAGCTGGAGAATCCTTGACCACTTCTTCAACTAAAACATAATAATCTTTTTTGCTAATAATAGCTCATATTCATTCAAAATTTGCTTCTCATTTGAGGTCTTCTTGGAATCCAGAGTTTGTTTCTGCGTCTAAATAAGAAGTGTATGGGTCTTCAAGAGCATCAACATATGCTTTCAAAGCATTTTCTATCATTTTTCATGTATGTATTTTTTCTTGATCGTAATAGAGAAAACTTAGTGTGTCCAAAACCTCATCAAAGCGTTCATATGAATTAGTATTTTGAACTTCTGATTTGGTTTGTACGAAAAATTCTTGATATCAAAAAAATCATATAAGCACTCACAATATAATATAGATTCAAATAAGATATTTTTTCATAGAATAATTAGTTATTGCTAATATTTTCGTAGTGATGAATTATAAGATTTTGTTTTATGAAAACAAGATCAATGCGAAGATGT
>CAZZEA010000013.1:0-10631 GCA_964652925.1 uncultured Candidatus Peribacteria bacterium
TCCATGTTTCTATTTATCTTTGGCTCCATGTTTCTATTTATCTTTGGCTCCATTGTACTATTTTTCTTAAATAATTCAAACAAAAAAATTGGATATGATTACTCATACCCAACTTTCTCAAAAAAATTAAATTATTCTTTTTTTACAAAATATCCAGTAACGAAAAGGATACCAACGATAATCAAAAGAAGTCCCCAGATCATGTTTTTCAATACATAAAGACCCCAGATTAAAGCGATAATACCCAAGATAGTGTAGATTTTTTCTTCAGTAGAAGATTTATCCCACCATTTTCCAATACCACTAGCGATTACTTTGCTTTCTTGTTTTACAAATTTAGCTTCTTGTTCAAATTGTTTTTTAACTTCATCAAATTTCTTTTTAGCAGTTTTAACAACTGTTTTTGCAGGAGCTTTTTTTGCTATAGGCTTTTTTGTTGGCGTTTTTTTTGCTGGCATGCCAATATAATTAATAATTAAAAGACATAAATTAGTTATCGACGTTGTAGTGAATTTTAATCAATTTGCAACTCTATTTTTTGAAGAGGTTGTTTAATAGCAATTTTGTTCTTAGATCTAATAAAGAGTCCAAGAGAAATAATCCTTCTTACCTTGGCAATCTCACTTAATAATGATTTGTTTATATAATGATGAGACCACAATGGTAAATGAGTAAGATGAATAGATTCAGCATTACTTTTACCTATAAATTGTTGTAATTGTAAAAACAAATGTTCACTGATAAATGGTGCAAATGGAGCACAAAGCTGTAAGTAATGAACCAATACAGTGTATAGTGTCATATATGCAGCATATTTGTCTTGATCCATTCCTGGTGCTCGGAATCTTCTTCTTGATCTCCTAATATACCAATTATTTAGTTTATCTATAAATCCTAAAACTGCTTTTACTCAAACATCAATTTGATAGAAATCCATAGCTTTTTCTAGCTCTTGAGCAGTCTCATGTAATGCAGCAAGAATCCATTTATCCAATTCATTGTTGATTATATATGTAGGAAGCAAGATACTTTCCAAATTTTTAAGATGGAGTTTTTCTGATGTTGAGTATATTGTTTGCCAAAGAGTATCTATTTGAGGTTGATGAGAAACCAAAAGTATTTTTTTGTCAGAAGTTTTTTCAGTAAGTTCTTGATAAATATCCAAGATTCATGTGTTGTAACTCAATCTCTCATCAACAATTATTTTTACATCTTTTGTTCTATATATACTGATTGTTTTTTTGATTATTTCAGCAGTTTGTTGGGCTCTTTTTAGTCAAGAACAGTAAATTATATCAGCATCAATTCTCAATAATGTTTCAATAAATTCTGGTTGATGTAAACTAGCTTCTCATTGTGTTGTTAATTTTCAATCATCTCCGCTTTCTGCCTGAGCGTGTCTCATTGCATACAACGTTGGTGCTTTATAAGAAAAATTATCTACTTTTGCATAGGTTTCAAAAAATTTATAGGCATTAGTTAAAGCACTTGTAAAATCCTTATATACCTGATCTACACCTTTTTCGCTAAATCTTACTGGTTCCGCTTTTACAGCAGGTGAAGCAAGAAGATACATTCTATAAGCGTCAGATCAGTATTGTTCAAAAAGTTTTTGTGGGTCTGTATAATTTTTCAACTTTTTTGACATTTTTTTACCATCTTCTGCAAGAACCATTCAGTTAATTATTACGTTTTTGAATGAGTTTTGTTTCATAACAGCACTTCCTACTACATGCATAGTTCTAAACCATCCTCTAGTTTGATCTAATCCTTCAATAATAAAATCAGCAGGATAAAGAAATTGTTTTTCTCATTTAGTTGTATATGTTTGATCTCCAAGATAATTAGTTTGTCCAAACGGCATAGCTCCAGATTCAAACCAACAATCCATTACTTCTGGAATTCTCTTATAGATATTTCCATCAATTTCAAACCAATAACTGTCAACATATGGTTTATGTAAATCAACTTGTTTGTTGTAGTTAGTGTCTCGATAATGAACTCAAAACTCAGTATTTTCAAGTAATAGTTCTTTTCTGTGGATATGATAATCTTTTTGTACAAAAGCATTTCTACACATAGCAAGTGTATCGTTGTGAGCAACGTAGATTAATGTTTTTGTAGGGTGGTTTTTATTCCAATCAGTTACGCATAGATTTGTTCTTTCAAGCATTTGTGGTACTTTTTCTCCTTCTCAAGAAACTGATTTTTCCCAATTATATCGATTTAATGTGGAACAATCACAAAATTTATCTTGAATATCAGGAGAAATATGATCAGTAATACGATAATCAATAAATACATTATTTCAACAATCAAAAATAGTCTGATTTTTTGGGTTGTGTATATAGTCTATAATTTTTTTATCATTCCATAGGTGTTGGTAGTGTTCAATTTGTTTGTAATAGTTTTTTTTGATTTCTTCTACTGCTTTTTCTCAGTATATTTCAAGAAAAGTTGGTTCTATAGTCAATAAAGCCCTTTGTAATGGTGAAATAATAAATATTAAATTTTCTTTATTTGAAACATATTTCTTTAATTTTTTTGGTAATTCATTTGCTTGTGTTTTTCCAGCTTCAGAAAGAATTGGTTTTCCGAAACTATCACAGAGTTTTTTTTCGTTGTAGTCTGTTTTTGCATGTCTCAAGAAGATATTTCTTGTGATATTTTTTGAACCAGTTAAGGTGTTGTTGTAGAGTTCATCTAATGTCCCTACAACTATTCTGTCTTCTGGATTCTTTTCATTTTCCCAAACAGGTATTGGTGATCATCGATATCTATTTCTAGCAAGATTCCAATCTGGTGCGGAAGCTAAAACATCAGAAAATCTGTTTTTGATAGGTTCTGGTACAAATCAAATATTCTCAGCATTTGGGACAGTTATTTTGGTGAGTTCAGGTTCTTTTATAAACCAACTTGTCAAAGCTTTTGAAATAAGTGGAGTATCACATCTTCGACAGTGAGGATATGAGTGACTATACGATTTTTGTAAAATTAATTTTCACTCTGATTTTAATCTTGTTATAATATCTTTATTTGCGTCATATACTCTTATTCATTGATATTCTGGTACTTGTTCGTCAAATTCTCCATATTCATTTACATATAAAAATAGCCAATTTTTTGCATCTTCTCTAGGAAGGAAAGCAGCAACTGCTGCAAAATCTTCTACTCAAAAACTAGGTGCGATATGCACGATTCCTGTTCCATCTTCGGTACTTACAAATTCTCATTCTATCACCTTACAAAACTGATCTTTATATTTTTCTGGTAAAAATGCTGTGATGTAAGGAAGTATAGGTTGATACGATAAACCAAGAATATGTTCTCATTTGAAAATATTTACAATCAGATATTCATCTGTAGATTTATAATATTGTTTGAGAAGTGCTTGAGCAATAATATAATATTCTTTGCTGTGTTTATCAAACACCATAGCATATTCTATATGTTTTCCTACAGCCAAAAAACTATTTCAAGGTAAGGTCCATGGGGTAGTTGTCCAGGCAAGAATATTAACATCAGCACCTCAATTAGCTTGCAATGAAGTAATTTCTTGTGCTATTTTGTGATGATAAACATACAAGTCATAAAATTGATGGGTTATTTCATATTCATCATCAATAATGGTTCCATCAATTTTTACAGCAAAACCAAGCGTATTGTCTGATTCTATGATTTCAGCCCAGACAGTGTGAGTATGTTTTTCTGGCTCAAGATTTTGTGGTTCTCCAGAATATTCTACATCAATAATATTGAGATTGAATAATCCGTATGGCATGATTTCTTTGAAGCTTCAAAGGTGATTCACTTTTGTAACATCAACTCATATTTCTTCTTTGAGTTCTTTTTTTACCGTTTGTTCTATATCGTGTCATTTATCGATTTTTCCCCCAGGAAAAACATATTTCTGTCCCTTTTTATGATAAAGCATAAAAAATTTATTATCTTTTCTGAGTACGCAGTCAACAACTTCAATAAATCAATCTTTGGTAGATTCAAATTCTCAAGATTGTTCTTTGTTTACTTTAAATTTAATCGTAATAGCTGGATCTTGTTTATCTTGATATCATTCGTTTACTTCCGAATTTGACAAAGAAGTTGCACAGCTAGGGCAGTATCGTTGTACATTAAATCCTTTATATACAAGGTTTTGATCATACATATTTTTAAAAGCCCAAACCACAGATTCCATAAAATTTAAATCCATAGTATAATAAGCATGATCCATATCAGCCCGTCTTCCTAGGTTATCTACAAAAGTTCTTCGTTCATCACTAGTAGAGCTTACATATTTTCTGCATTCTTCGATAAATTTTTCTACACCAAGTTTTTGTTCTATATCTTTTTTTCCATCAATTCCCAAAAATCATTCAACAGCTTTTTCTACTGGTAATCAGTGACAATCCCATCATCGTTCTCTGTTGACTTTATATCATTTCATAGTTTTGTATCTCAAAATTGTATCTTTCATAGAAGATGCCAATCCATGTCAAAAGTGAGGAGTCCCTGAAGCAAAAGGAGGTCAATCATATGTAGTTGATTGGAACATATCAGACCTTTGGTCCAATGTTTTTTGGAAAATGTTATGGGTTTTCCAATATTCAGTAATTTTTGCTAGGAGTTCTTTTTGATGCATACGAAAAAAATAACAACAATAAAAATATCACTATTGTATTTACAAAAGTAGTTTTCAATTGCAATGCAAATATGATTTTATATAGTAAAAATATTCTGATTATATTTTATTTGTTTTGTAAAAGATAGATGACTTTGGTTCAGGATATGTATACGATATTAAATGCTCCTACATATTATCCTTTGCAAACAAAAATTTGATATTGTTGACCAGAACAGGTTAAACTAATAATAGAATCTAGTTGAAGAAGTTATTATAAAAATGAGGTTTTTTATACAGATACTTTATTACAAAAAATAATATGAGGAATGTTGTCTTAGCAGATTTTAAAGTTATTAAAAAAATATTGATTTCATGCAAAAATTTGATTTTTAAAATGAAAAAAAGACCAAAAAATATCATATTTAAAACATAAACTTCAAGCAGGACCAGTTATTTTGATGATTACTCATGCATATGATGCAAAAATTAGATTTAATTTATTGAGAGTATTATGGTTTCATCATTATATAAGCATTTGGTGATATAATGAAAAAGAAAAGATTTTTTATGCGTATGATTCTAGTATAGCAACAAATATCAAAAAGAATATTCCAATAGGAAATACCACTTTCACTTATAATGAAGTCATTAAATTTTGAAAGTTTCTAGTGCTCTGATTGGTGAGAAATTTATATATTAGCTAGGGATAAAGATAGATTATCTATCTAACCAATAAAAGGAATTTTCACTCCCCAGAATTTTACTAAATCTTTGAAAATTATATAGATTCCAAGTCACATCAAAAGAACAAAGAAAATCAGATTTATAAATCCCTCTATAGTAAAATATTTTTCTGGTTTAAGTCTTCATATCCACTGAATCAAAACACCAAGCAATCTCCCTCAATCCAATGCTGGAATAGGTAAAACATTAAATAGCGCTAATGCCAGCGATATAAGTCCAGCAAAAGCCAAAAATTGTTTCCATCAACCTACTTCTAAAAGCATATCACCAAATTTTACTGCTCAAACAGGTCAGCTCAGTTTATTGATTGCACCACTAATTTTTGTTTTATCAAAAGAAATTAAATTTTTACCCAAGCTTCATAGTGCATTAAAGGTGAGTTGGGTTTGTGCTTTGACTTCTTTCAATGCAATTCCCATTGCGGTTACAAAAGGAAATTTTATAAAATTTCAATCTAAATTAGCTAAATCTTCTTTTGAAAATCCAGAGTAACTAAAAGCAATTCCCAAAAGACAACTTTCTTCTTCACAAATTCATTGTGTTTGATAAGAAACTCCATCCCTTGTATAATACAAAGAAATATCTCATCAAATATTGTTTTTTAGTACTTGTTCTATATTTCGTGCATTTACAGATATAGAATTAATACTTTTGATGATATCTCATGATTGAATTCCCATTTGTTCTCAAAGTCATCAAGGAACGGTCTCAAATACTTTTACGGGTACTTCTTCTATAGTTTTTTTTTGATCTTCTGATATAAATCATTTTTGGTACAAAAAGCTTTTTGTTGGCATCAAATAACTTTCTACGTGAGTAGTAAACATATTCTCTGAAATCATAGAAATTGGCTTGGTCCCAGTAGCAAAAACAAACGTAAAAATAGCCCAAGCTGCCAAAAAGTTTGCAGTCACTCATGCAATTAGGATTGCGATTTTTCCTAAAATTTTTGCTTTGATGAAACTATCTTTTGCATTAAAATCTTCTTCTTGTTTTGGATCTTCTCATTTGAGTCTAACAAATCATCACAGAGGAATTAGATTTAATGTATATTCTGTTCCACTTTTGTCTGTTCGAATTTTACATATTTTTGGTGGAATTCAGATACCAAATTCCAACACCTTTACACCACTTCTTTTTGCAGCGATAAAATGTCCTAATTCATGAATCAATACCAATCACATAAACATCAAAATCCCTATAATCAATCCCATTATAAAACAATTAGAAATAAAACGCATCAAAGATATAAAAAAGGTCCTACAAATCAATAGCTAGATATTTTTTTCTTGCTATTTTTTCTCAAAATCTTAGTAATATCTAGCATCTAATATTTACAACTTAAAATTTATAAATAATGTACGACGCACATACTCATCTTAATAATGAAGATATATTTCCACAGTGGCAACAGTATATGGATCTTTTTTCTCAAGCAGGAGGAAAATGATTGGTCAATTCTGGAGCCAGTGAATTTTATAATGAAAAGGGGATTGAAATAGCTAAAGAATCTTTACAGAAATATCCTAATCTTTGGATTAAAGCGACACTTGGATGGCATCCCTTGGAATGTGTAGAAAATATTATTACCAAAGAAAATTATCTTCAAAAACTTCAAGAACTGAAAAAACAATATCAAGAAAATAAAGAACATATTGTAGCAATAGGAGAAATTTGAATAGATGTTCATTTTCCCGGTGGGCAAGAAACTTTTGGTCTTCAGAAGGAAATCTTTGCACTCCAGTGCGACCTTGCCCAGGAAATCAATTTGCCGATAGTAATCCATTCGAGAAATGAATTCAATCAAACAATAGATATTTTACAAAATTATAAGAACCAGACTATTTATTTTCATTGTTGGGGATACAGACCGGATGAGTATCGTACATTAAATGATATGTTTCCGAATTTATATATTGGATTTTGCGGAAATGTAACCTACAAAAATGCACAAGAACTTAGAGATACATTGAGTATCGTAGATAAAAATCAGATACTTATGGAAACAGATGCTCCGTACCTTGCTCCGCAAGTAGTCAGAGGGCAGACCAATCACCCCGCTTACGTCCAGTATATCTACGAATTTGCCTCTGCCCAACTTGCACTCCCATTTTCACAATTTTCTCAGCAAATAGAAAAAAACATAAAAAAAATGTATTGAATATAAGATATTGACCTTTTTAGTTAAATTGTTATAAGAAAAATTCTTTATGTAATAATTGAAAAATATGGTTAAAAACATTACAACAGAATCATGTAATGCTTTATCTTGTATAGATTTGTTGAATTATATTGTAAAAAAACAAGAACTTTCCATTAATGAAGTGGTAATACAAGAAATTCAGACTAAGATAATTGATACGTTGAATAGTAAAAAAGAAACCAGATATAATCACGCTATCACGTTTTTAAAAAGATGAATAACTGGTTTGGTAGAGAATGAATCATATAAAAATAATATATTAAATCTTTTAGATGATTTGAATGGCTCTAGAATGACTTGAGTAGTTCAAGAAAAATAATAATTCTAAACGATCTATACTCCTACTCTAAAATAAATTTCTTTATCCACCAACTCTCTTTTGGTTCCCCATTTTAAGGCAGAAATTTGTTGCATAATTGCTATTTTATCTGGTGTATTTAATGATTTTGGTCAACCAAAACTTTCGTAAATAATTTTTGATTTAAAACTAAATGGTCTAGATTGTTGTCAGTTTATACATACTTTACAAGCACCCATAAATCCTTCTGTATTTACGAGATCATTTTGGCTAAATTCTGGTTCCATTTCTTTTTGTAAAAACTCAGCATCAGGCGCACCGACTTTGAATATAAACATAGATCAAACGTTACCAAATATTGTTTTTGAGAGATCAAGATTTCCTCCAAGTCATTCTTTTTTAAGTTGATCAATATATTGATGTGCAATAGTAAGTCATAATTTATATTTTCTGGCTTCTGATAGTATACTTTCTATAGATTGAGATACATAGTTTTGGAATTCATCTATATACAAGAAATGAGGGACTCTATCTGGCTCTGCCATACCAGCTCTTCTAAGAGCGGCAAGTTTTAGTTGCATACTAACCATTCTTCCAATTAATTGAGAATTTATTTCACCAACCAAACCTTTTGCAAGTTTTACCAGAATTACTTTTTTTTCTTGCATCGCTTCATCAAAATTAAATGCAGATTTTGGTTGTCCGATGATATTTCTTACATAAGTACTTGTCGTAAATGGAGCAAACTTTGCTTGTATAAATGGTATAATTTCTGCTTTTTCTCTGTCTCCCATTTTTTTATATGTTTTATTCCACCAGGCAGCAATTACAGGATTTTTTACATTTCTTATTTTGCTTTCAGCATACGCATCATCAGTAAAAAGTCTCATAATATCTACCAATGTTCATCATTCTTCTTGTTCCATAAGCAAAAAACATGCATTACGAAAGTAATCTTGAATTCTTGGTCCAAAGATTTCTTCACCGTACATATTTACAAACATTTCTATCAGATCATTTGTGATTACATCTCTTTCATCATCATTATGAGCTCAATCCAAAGGGTTGAAAGCAATTGGATATTCTGTATTAGAAAGGTCGAAATAAATTAGATCATCAATTCTTTCTTTTGGGAAATGCGGCATAATATTATCTATACCTTCTCCATGTGGATCAAGAAAGGTGAATCAGTTTCCCTGTTGAAGATCTTCATACATCTGAGCAAGCATAATAGTAGTTTTACCAGTACCCGTTTGTCCAAGTATATATACATGTCTCATTCTATCTTTTGGAGTAAGTTTGATTTCTTTTTTTATTCATCAATAAACATTGTATGCTAATGTAATTCACTCTGCTGGTAAAGTATCAGGAGCAGGAATAGTTTTATAAGCTTGTCGTTTTATTCTAGAGTTTTTGTTGAATTTTGGATGAGGAAAATGGATTAAAGAAGATAATTCTTTAATATTTAAAATATTCTTTTTATGAAAATGAATGATATTTGAATAATGATTACTCCAAAAAGCTCTTTCAACAAAAAGATTTGCAAAATTTACGATATCTGTTGCTGGTTTAAATTTAAATCCATTCAACCCCGTATAATTATATTGAAAAAAAGATTTGGCTAAATCATTGATAATTTTTTTTGGTCTACTCGAAGATGGTGAAGTAGCAAGAGCTCTTATTTTAACTGAAAATATTTCATCATTAAATTTTTTATCAATATCTCAAACCTGATTTTGAGAGAAATCATAATTTTTTTCTTCTTTTTCTTCTTTTTTTTCATCTGATTTAAATAGTTGAAAGAACTGATCCAAAAAAGATTTTTGTTTCTTCTTTATTTTGTCTGAGTCTTCTCTTAGTTTGGTAAAAAGGTCTTCTTGTAAAGGTTCTAAGAGAATTTGTAAACATAATTTTTCATCATGAAAGACTTTTGAATAGGCTGATAATAAACTGTCCATTGGATCTGCTTCAAAAGATTCATACGTTCTTATTGGAAAAACATTATCTTTGTTGAGAAAAAATTCTCAACCATACATATATTTTCCTGTTTCCAAGAACTTGGGTTGTTCTATAAAATCTGTTATAGCTCCAGGGAAAAACGAAAGCACCATTTTTTCAAAAGTTTCCAAATGGTCATAAGGAATTGCAAAAATGAATTTTATCGTTTCTTTTTCAATAAACATTTCTATACAAGCATAATTATTTCCCAAAATTTTGTATTTAAACCCATCTTCAAAGAGCGCGTAAAAATTTTTGTACATTTGGTTCATTATTTCTATGTTTTGTTTCATACTAGTTGCTGTTTCTCATGAATCAGTTTCTGTTGTTTTAACAGCATTTTTTGAGATTTTTACTTGAAGGAATCTAAGTTGTTTGCTTTGATTTTTTCTATGCTTATAAGCAAGTTGAACCAAAATAAAACGATAAAGAAAAAATCAACCTATCAAAAGGGTAGTTGCTCACAAGAGTATATATAGAACAATAGTTTCAAATTCCATGAATAATTCACCAAGATAAAACACATGTAATTATAAATAAATACCAAAGGAAATCAAAAAATCAGATTTATTTTTCTATATATTACTTTACAATTTCGGCTTTTATTTCACCGATAGTGTTTTTTTCCAATGATAATATTTTTAATTTTAATTCTTTAGGTAATTGATTGTCATCATTTTTTATAGGAAATAGCATTTCTTCACCAGTTTTTGGAAATCTTTCCAGGTGACTAGTAATAAAATAACTCAATGTTTCTCAGCTAAACT
>CAZZEA010000014.1:0-10564 GCA_964652925.1 uncultured Candidatus Peribacteria bacterium
AATAGTTACCAAAAGAAATTCATATGGAATTATTCTAAAAAACGGAAAAATCCGAGTATCGCCAAGTACCTATTGGATGTGGCATGATACTGGTATTCCTGTAACAACTGAACGAACACACATTACTCGAACATATGATTGACAACAAATGAATGTTTACAAAAATGGGTGACCTTGAAATATATGATGATCATGATGGTCATATAACATTGTGTGATCTCTAAATACATGAGAAGATCTAACATTTGTATGATATGATGAAGTAAACACAGGTCGATGACGAGATGGTCTTATAGATGAAATTCGTATGTATAATACATCAATTACAAGCTGACAAGCCCAACAACTTTATGAATCAAATCTCAAAATAATTGATAATTATCGAGAATTTATTATTAATAAAACATGATTAGCCGATTGAACATATTACTATACTTGATTATATGATTGATCAAATATAACAGGGAAAATAACGGTAGGTATATCATGACCAACAATTCATCAAATATCTTGAAAATCAGGTTCTGAATCAAAAAATTTAAATATCAACATAAGCTGAACTGATGCTAACTGAGTTAGCTGATATCAACGAAGACGATATCTAGATGGACAACGAACAAATCGAACAAATTGGTCAATGACCTCTGGATTTTTTATACCAGCAAAAGACGAAGCAACTACATGAATAGTAGAAGTAAATGTCAAAGATAGCGTATGATGGATAACCAATCAAACTTGAACAATAGAACGAGAAAATCAAGGACCATATCTAACTTGAAAAACATATATATCATGACGAATAGAAGATGAATTAATATTTTCAAGCATAGCTATAGATACAGGAAGTAATACAATAACTTACCAATGGTATATCGAAAAAGAAATCGAAGAAAAAACAGAATGATCTTTAGGATGAATTTGATTTAACATATTTGGGAAAGCATTCGCTCAAACAACAAAAACTTTTGTTGAGATAGTATGAGCAACATGATCATCTTATACAACTGGTAGAGATCAACCAATCACAGAAAAATTTAAAGTTATTGTTAAAGATTTACAAGGAGCACCAAGTGAATTAATTTTTACATGAGAATGGTTAGCAATAGATGAATGAATTATTAACTCATTTTTAAATCAATCAGAAAATTTAAATTGAACTGGTACTCAAACAATAAATACAGTTTTTAATATTGATCAAATTTTGAAGAATTGAATAATATGAAATTGTAGTTTATGATGAGACGCTCAAACCATAATATACTCATCAACCAACATTTGAAATGATTACTGTATTATTAAAAATGAAGACAATAACCAAATAATTCTCTGACGATACTGAGTAAATCGACACAATACAATATTTACTCTTACAGGAACAAAAAACAGCCCTTATGCAATCAACCCAATATCAAATCAATTTATTTTTGAATTTCAAAATACTCATCTCACATGATTTTCACGAGCTATAAGTGGAATAAACAATGATATGAAATGAACTTATAATATACTTAATAATAATCTCCTGGAATTATATAATTTTGATAAAATACTATTGGCTGATTCAGAATCAGATTTTATACCAATACAATCAGGTAAAAATCGAACATATCAAAGAAGAAAAAGATGAGAAACTGGATATACAGATTTACAATATGATAATATAACAAAAAAACGGATAATCTGAGTAGACGAAAATGACGAGCCAAATTTATTTATTGATAATAAACTTATTAATCCTGGAGACCTATACGGTGATGCAGTTATCTGACGAACAAGTCCAGTAAATGCAAAAATATTGGTAGAATATTCTTTTGAATTAGATCCAAACAGTAATCAAAATTGTACAGGAAATTGAGTAGACTACGTTTTCAAAACAAATGCATGAATCCTTCAGACAGGAGAAATTTTGGATTTATCAATAGTAATAATAGATAGTAAAACAATCAATATCAAAAAATCAGATTCTTTATTCTTTGAAATAAAAAGTAAATGAGATAACACTTGCGATGTAGTACTATATGACATCAAAGTACATCAACTTCCAGAAACAAATCTTGCTAGTTGAAGTCAAGGAACAAATATCTGAGCTAATTACAGTGAAAATGGTAGATACAATTGAACTTTTGAATTTTTTAACGATAATCAATTTGTAAGTATAGGTACCGGCGTATATGCTCCACAAATGAGTATAAGTCTACGAGCTTATAAAGCTTCTGATATTTCACCACAAACAATTATAGAAAAACGATGATCTTATTGATTAATTATAAGTTGAAATAAACTTCATGTAGTAGATAATTATACATTATATAATACACAAATCGAAATACCAAATTATACACGAACTCATATTGGACGAAGCCAAGATGGACAAACTGCAAAAGTATATATCAATGGTAAATTAGAATATACAATTTCTTCTTTGAGCAATCTTGTACCAAATACTAATTCAACACAAATTTGATATCTTTATCCACACGGACAACGAATCGGATTATTGGATGAAATATATATTTATAGTTGAGCTATTTCTAGCTGACACTTTGCCGCATTATACGAACACAATTTAAACAAAGTTGCTCGAGATAGATGGACTTGGGTAAGCAATACAAGCTGATCAGTCAATGATGGTACTTATTTCTTTACATGAAAAACAACTTCATACAACTGAAGTCAACGAATACAAACAGGAGAATTCAGTAGAGATTTTACTCCTCCAGAATTTTCATGATGGACTTGGATTATGAGTGGTAGTCAAGTAACTGGAGAATCTATTACTGGAATCATTATATTTGAAAATCAAAATATATTGTTATCTTGAATTTGGTTATCATGAGTAGGAAAAGGTATCGATACGTGATCTTACGAGCGAGATATTGACAATAATTGATCTATTGATGGTACATGAAGTTCTATCATAATTCCTTTTGATGGACAATATTCTCGTATAGTAAAACGAAGTGTAAAAGATTTAGCAGGAAATATATGAATTCAAACAGGAGAAATTGTTTGGCAAAATGTAATTCCTCCGGTATTTAGTTGATTTATTATAAATTGAAATATTTGAAATATCATCACATGAGCTATTGCAATACAAGAAAGTAGTTCTGCAACTATAACGCGAACAGGATATGACCAGAATTGATTAATACAAAGCTGATTCGAATGGACAATAAGAATACCATGAACTTGAGATCTGATACTTACAGGACAAACAGGAACAATCACAATACCAAAATGAGATGAACCAGTCCAATGAACTATAGAAGTAACAGCAAAAAATATCTATGATTTCAAAACAATATCAACATCAAATCTTATACGAACAAATACATGACCAGTATTAAATAATCCAAAAACAGTATATACATGATTGGTAGAGAAATATATTATTTTCACAATAACATGATTTGTAGATATAGGGAATAATTTATCAGACTTCACTTATCAGCGATATAGCTGACATACATGTATAAGCTGAAACACTATCACTTGAGAGACGAATAACACCTATTCAACTGTTAGAAACCAAACTTGAGAACAAACTTTCTCTTACCAAATATTTGATAAACAAGGCTCTTGAACTTGTCACAATTTTACTGGTAAACGAGAAACTTTTGATGAAGACAATACTACAGTTATTTGAAATACAGGAATAAATATTGGTTGATGATATACATGAATAATAAAAACACAAATACCAGTTTCAAAATTCGATATAATATATTTTTGAGAAATCTGAATATGTTCAAAAGAAGATGATTGATATGTAGTTGATACTACATATTGATGATATCTTACCTGAATCTGAAACGACTACTGTATCATACAATCATGATGAAATCAAATAGTTCTATGATGGTACTGAGTTAATCGAAATAATACATTATTTAATAGTACAGGAACAAGAGAAAGTGACTATTACATACTAAGTAGCAAAACAAATCCCTTTGTAACAACAATTCAGAATACTAACCTAACTTGATTTAGACGAACTATAAGTGGAACAAATAATAATAAAATATGAACTTACAATATCTTCAATAGCAATCTTCTTGGATTATATAATTTTGATGAAATAGTATTGGCAGATTCTGAATTAGATTTTATACCAATTCAAACTGGTAAAAATCGATCATATCTCAGAAGACCTTTGTGATGAGATGAGTACACATGATTACAATATCATCCAGAAAGCAAACAACGAATTATCAGCAATCCCATACAAGATTTTGATTGATTATTTATCAGCAAAAATAAATTAAATCCTGGTTATTGATACTGAGATGCAGTACTTAGACGAACCAGTCCAGTAAGCGCTGACATCAAAATAGAACTTACTTTGGCAGATGATAATTCAACTTGTGGCGATGGTATAACATACAAATTATTTAATCAAAACAATGAAATATCATCTGGCACATATGGAAATCACATAATAAACACAAGTCTTTCAAAAAATCAAAATATAGATCTTAGAATAAATAGTAGTTGAGATAATGATTGCGACACTACAAATTATCGCATAAAAATATATCAACTTCCAGAAACAAACATAGCAAATAATATTCGTACATTACCAACATTTGGAATCAATTCATGAGCTATTTACAATCAAACTGGTAAATTCTGATGAGCTATTGAATTTACAGAAAATAATAGATTTATCAATCTTGGTACTTGACTACACAATACTTGAGCTATGAGTATAAGTATGCGAGTATATAAAAAATCTGATGATGCAAATCAAACAATTCTGATCAAAACAGGGTCTTATGGTATCACCATTTTCAACAATACGCTACAAGTAACAAACAGAACCACTCAACAACGATTTGATACACAAATACAGATCCCAAACAATACTTGGACACATATTTGACGAAGTTATGATTGATCAATAATAAATGTATATATCAATGGTAAATTAGAAAAGTCTCAATGATTACAATGAAATATCGCTCTAAGCCAAAATCCTACATATTTATGATATAGTCCTTCAAACGGACAACGAAATGGAATAATAGATGAACTTTATATATATAGTTGAGCAATATCTAACGGACATTTTGCTACTTTGTACGAGCACAATTTAAATAGAACTGCTCGAGATAAACGAAATTGGATTAGCAATACATCGTGATCAATACATGAAGGAAATTTTAATTTTAGCATGAGAACAACTTCTTATAGCTGAAAAACAGGAGAACAAACGTGAACAATTCGAAAAGATTTTAATGCTCCTCTGTTTTCTTGACGATCTTGGGAAGAAAATTGAAATCCAAATTCAACAACTGGTACGACAATAGAAATACAATGAAAATTTTCAATTACCTTATCTTGAATACGAGATGATAACTTTTGACTATGAATAAATACAGGAAGCTACAAACGAGATATAAATGATGATTGAACTATCGATGGAACTCAAGAAACAATCAGTATTCAGTATCAAAATGAAATAGAATCTCGTATTATCAAAGCAATAGTTGAAGATAAAATAGGAAACATCAGCACAATCACGTGAGAAATAAAACGATTAAATGCAAATCCTCCTACATTCAGCTGATTTTTATGAACAACTGGATTTGAAAGCTTACCAATTACTATATCACGAACAGGGGTATTACCAGACATATCTGGTACAAAAATTGATTGGACTATTACCCTACCATCATCAACAATAATATATGAAAACACAGGAACAACAGTAACAATACCAGCAGAAGATGAACCAACTATAGGAAATATAGCCGTAAAAGTTTCTGACCAATATGGTTTTGAAATGACAAATGAATCAATTATCCAATGGATCAACAAATGACCTATAATTACAGATACTATTGGCGAATATAGTTGAGTTGTAGAAAAGCTCCTTGTATTTAATGCTGCGGGAATAGATACATGAAGTCAACTAAATTATCAACGATATAATGCATGATGATGTCTTACAAATCAAGCTATAGTATGAGAAATAGGAGAAAGTTACAGTACAAAAAGAGAAGTTCCTACAACATGATACTTCTCTTATCAAATATTTGATAGTCAATGATCTTGATCTTGTCATAGTTTTACTGGTATACGAAGTGATCAAGCTTTATCTACAGGAGAAAATATATATACAACATGAATTAATTTAAATTGAGAACATACAACATGAGTCAATATCACAGGTACAATAATACACGCTTGAACAAAATGAGTTTGTGCAGTTAACAATGAATATACAATATATACAGCAAACATACAAACAATCTGAAATGATTATTGTATAATCCAAACATGATCAGATGTAAATTCTAGAATTGTAGTATGGTTCAACAATATAAATATCAATAAAACATTTTTCTCTATCACAGGAAGTTTATTCCAACAACAACGATTATTATCACCAACAAGCAATTCATTTACAATAAATATGCTTAGCAATAATCTTACAGGACTTATACAAGCCTTAAGTTGAGCCAATAACTCAAATACCATAAATGGAAATATCTATACATGACTTCTTGCTATGTATAATTTTGATAAAATATTGCTTACAGATTCTCAAACAGATTTTGGACTAATACAAAATTATAAATGACGAGAATACCAAAGAAGACCTAGATGAACATGAAATTTTACTAATTTACAATATGACCCTGTTAGTCAACAACGACTTGTATCAAGACCAGTACAAGAATATGATGGTATGTTTATCAAAACAAATACATTAAATCCTGGGGATGATTACGGTGATATTGTTCTCAAACGAACAAGTCCAGTTAACGCAAATATAGAAATTAATTTCAATATAAATGATGCCATAGCAAGTTGTGGAGATGGTATTAAATATGAAATAGTAAAATGAGATACCAAACAAAATATACATTCATGATCTTATGGAAATTATACGATACCAACAACAATTTCAAAATCAGAATCTTTATATTTCAAAATAAATAGTAGTGGAAACAATCTGTGTGACACCACAAATTATCGTATACAAATATATCAACTTCCGGAAACAAACATATCTCAAAATCAGGCATTATCTACAAACAGTTGAGCGCAATATACTACAGAAGGCAAAAAATGATGAGCTTTTTCGTTTACCAACAATAATCAACTAATTCGTCTTGGTACATGATTAGTAAATGCTTGAGGTATGAGTATCGCATTTTGGATAAATCCAGAAAACATAAATTGAAATCAAACAATTATCCAAAAATCAGCTTCATATTGAATTGCTCTATCTAGTTGAACTATATATGTAACCAACAAATCTACACAACAACGATTTAATACAGAAATAACAATTGAGGCAGACAAACGAACTCATATTTGACGAAGTTATGATTCTTTGAATATGAAACTTTATAAAAATGGTAAAAAAGTACGAGAAAAGTATATTTGATGATCTATTTGATTATCGACAAACAACACAATAATTGGTTATAGCACAGAACACGGTCAATTTAGAGGTAAAATAGATGAATTATATGTTTATAATTATGTAGTACCTCAAGAAATAATATGACTATTACATCAATATAATTTGAATAAGATATGATTATATAACCGATCTTTGACAGAAAACAAAGACGCTTTCAAAAACGGATGATATGATTGAAAGTTCAATTATTATATAACATGATCAAATGATAGTACTTGATTGAATATGATAATAGATTTCAATTGACCTATAATAAAAGAAATAAATTGATTAACATGACGAGAATCTCATAATCTCCTAATTACTTGAATATTTTACGATAGTTGAAGTCAATTTTCTTGATATCAACGAAGAACTATCATAAACCAAGATGAAACAATTCGAAGTCAACGAAATAATTCTTCAAATTTTACAATAACAATACCAGCACAAATAGAGGCATCAACTGGTCTTTTAGAAATCAGAACAAGAGATGTTTTCTGACATGAATTAGTTTCCACAAAAAATATATCTTGGCAAAATACATGACCAGTAATATCAAACAACCAAGCCTATGAATATATATCAAAGATATGATCAAATATCAGTTTTATAGCAAATGTTACAGATCAATGAAGCAATCTAACATATCAACGATATAACTGACATAATTGTATTGATGTCATTGCTGCAGAAACAAATTCTACATTTACTACAGGAAGTAATATAAATGAAACAAGAACATACTCTTTCAAAGCTTTTGATAATTATCAAGAACCTTCTCTATGTGTAAATATTACAGGAGAACGAACAAATGAATCATCTCTTCAAAATCTCACCGTATATTTTACAGGAGACGGAAAATGATGAATAATATCTTGAAATCGAAACAGTTTATCATCATGGATTTGATATTCACAAACTGGAAAAACAATAATAGCAAATGGTCAAAAATGAATTTGTAGTTGGACATGAAACAAAACAAAAATTATGTATACACGATCAAAAGAATATCAAGGAAACGACAGTTGTATAATTCAACTTGATAACAATGAGCAAATTCTACTGGCTTTTACTGATATACATACTTGATTCTGGTCTTCACGAACACAACCATTTCCAGAAATCACATTAAATAGAAGATTTATAAACTTATATTCAAAAGTATATATACCAGAAATCACAGATTTCATAATCAATCGATGATGAGAAAACAGTCAATTATCTTGATTAATAAACAAAACAATAACAGGCCAAGATAATAATGTAATCAGAAAATATTCTTTCGATAGAATTCTAATTACAGATTCTACAGAAGATTTTGGTAAATTTAAAAATGAATATTTTTGGAATTATTTCCGAGATAATTGAACATCAACATGAGAATTTACCTTTAGTCCAAGAACACAATCTCGAATTATAAACGAACCATTACAAGATTATGAATACATATTTATAAGTAGCTGAGAAATGTATCCATGAGCTACAAAATACGGAAAAATTGTTTACGAACGAACAAGTAATATTAACTGAAATATCGATATAGAAAGCCAAATAAACAACAAAAACCCATGATATTGTACAAATACAGATTGAATTATTTACACAATCAAAAAATGAGATTCTTATAAATCAAGCAATATAATTTACAGCAAAGACTTGTCAGATCTAACAGAAAATTCAACAACAGGAACAATTATATCATCTTGAGAAAAGTTGTACTTTGTAGTTGATTCAAAAAACAATAATCAATGCGACAAAATATCATTGAATGCTAAAATACATTTCAACCCTATATATGATTTTTCAATAAATAAACAAACATTGCAAGTATCATGAGCAAATTATAATTCAAATTGAAAATTTTGATGATCATATGATTTTTCTACAGACCAATCTTTTTTGAATATAGGAACAATAAATAAATGAACTTGACTAACATTTAGTACTCGAATTAAAATCAACGGAACATCAAATCAAACAATACTACACAAACAATGATCATATTGATTAGCAATCAAAGATTGATCTCTCAAAGTAACAACAGATTGATGACGATGGCATAATACAAATACTGAAACAACTTTAAATCTTACAAACTGACAACGAAATCATTTATTATGGACATATGATGGAATAAATATGTATATTTTTGTAAACTGAGAACAAACACGAACAAATAGAATAGTTTGATACTACCCTACAAATTCAAACGCTACAATAATATGACGAAGCACAACCCATGGTCAACTTAATTGATCTATTGATGAATTACAAGTACGAAACAAATTTATTACAGCAAACGAGACAAAAGATACATATAATACACATTTTAGAAAATTAGATTGAGAAACTTGGAATTTTGCTTTTACTCAAACCGGATTAGCTGATGGAATCTACACAATTACATGAGCAATCAATTGAAATAATATATTTACAGGAAAAACAATTATAGACAATAATGCACCTATTATAAATTTCTTATGATACACATGAAATGAATCTGAAAATCTAAATATAGTAATAACTGGTTACGACGAATGAACAAGTATTTCAGGATTTACATATAGATACAAAGTTCCAAGTACAAGTTCTTGGTCTAATACCATAAATAGAGCTCGACAAAATAGTACAGGAAATGAAATAAATATAGAAGCACAAAATGAGCCTATTATATGAATATTAGAAGTAGAAATACGAGACCAATCAAACAACAAAAAAACATATACATGAACAATACAACGATTAAATCTACCTATAATTACTGAACCATTGTTAATTACAGGTTCTGAATGATTTACAATCACTTTTACTGCTTCATGATACGATCTATGATGAACAACTAATACGTGATATCAACGATATTCTTCATCAAACTGCTTAACTTGAACAACAATAGCATGAGCAATAGGAAAAACATTTACTACAGGTAGAAACGAACCAAATACAATTACATTTTCTTATACAATATTCGATGCTCAATGATTAACATGAATTTGTAGCACTGCAACTTGAATTTGGCAAAATACTCAACCAATAGCAAAAGATCTTTATGTAAACGCTAGTTGAGATTACAACATCACATTCAATGCAACATGATCAGATCCATGAAATACAGTTTTTTCTGGGGCTTGGTTTACAGGAAAC
>CAZZEA010000015.1:0-10053 GCA_964652925.1 uncultured Candidatus Peribacteria bacterium
AATTTTTCCTCATTTCCAAAAAGATGTCTTTGTTAAAAAATAAGCAAATGCTTTTTTGATATCTGTTTTTTTGTATTCTTTAAATTTTTTCATAATATTTTTTAGGCGATTACGCCTTGTAAGTTCTACAGGGTTTACGATTTTTATCATTTTTTCATCTTCCATATCTCTTTCTTCCAATGCTTTTTTTGAATCTTCTAATTGCTTCATAAGATCTTTTATTTTGTTTTCTTGTGCTGTATGTATGCTTTTATTGTTGTTTAGTCATTTATTGCGAATATATTCTTGAATATGAGCAGATAATAAATTTTTTAGTTCAGTTCTATTTAGCTTTCCAAAACTTTTTTTAATTTGCCCAATAGCAGAATTATCTCATAGATTTTCTCTTCTAGAAATCTCATCGGCTATTGCCAAAATTTCTTTTCTTTTGAGATTAGTATCTTGTAATTTTTTTTGCAAATCATCATAAGAAAGGTTTTTTAAATCGTTGCTATTTGAGCTGTTAGACGATGATAAATTATTGATACTCATAATAAAACTTTAAACATATAAAAGTCCTTAAACTCAATAGTACTCTAGAAAAAAAAATTGTCAATTTTCCTAAAGAAAAATCGACAACTAAAATTGACAATATTTATAAAAATGATATAGGATGTTTCTGGATTTACATGCTATTAATTATTTTTTCGTCTTTAATATTTTCATTCTATATTTCATTTTTTTGCTTATTCACCAAACAGCCAATACAAAGACTCACAAACCTACTACCAAAAAAGCCATTTGCATACCAAAAATTGTAGAAAGAATACCAAATCCAATACTTCCTGCGATACTTCAAACTCATGCAGTAAACATTTGTACCCCAGTTATAGAACCAGAATTGTTTTTTGTTGAATGTTCTGTAATTAATGCAGAAATAGCTGGTCTAATTATCGACAATCCCAAAGAAATTCCAAACGAAACAATCATAATTCCCAAGAACGAATGCTCAAATGCCAAGAAGGCGTAAAGGAATGATAAAAATAACAATACAACAGCTACAAATAATTTCTTATCAAAGCGTTCGCTCCAAGTTGCAGTAAAAAAGTTTGTCAGATACGGCAATCTCATTAGTGCAAAAAGCAATGCAATTTGTGGAAGTCCAAGATTGTTATCTACAGCAACCAATGGAATAAAAAGGAATCAAACATATGACAATATGTTAAACAATCATTCGAAACCAAGTGAGTACATAAAGGAGCGCGACTCGGATCTCAACACAACAAATGTTTTAATAAATGGTTTAAATGAGAAAACTTTTTTGATAAAATCCAACAAGAAACTTTCTTTTCCCAAAACTTCTTTGATTTGTTTTTTCTTTATAATTGGAATTTTTTTGTCGCTAAACAATGATAGAATCGTAAACAAAACAACGAATAAAAACAAATAAGGCAGGCTAATCCATTTGACCAAAAAAGATCAAATTATTGCTCATATTACCAAAGCAGCGTTCATACTAGAGAAATATAATCCCCAAGAATTTTCAGAATGATGTTTATCTGTAGTTACGCGAATATATGATTCGTAGGTGATATACAAAGTTGCTCAAGCTATTCCGTTGAAAATTACCGCAGCCAAAAGAATTTCGTTGCTTCTCAAAATTCCAGCCAAAAAGAACAAAATACCACAAATAATATACATTATTTTGCTGAGAAAAATTACTGATTTTCTATCTGTGTTATTATTTAATTCTCAAATAGGAAGTGCAAAAAGCAACCTACTCAACGGCAAAATCGCTCCAATCAATGACAACCAGAATACATTATCTACAATATTTTTGATATAGATAGAAAAATAAGTTTCGGCTCCAAGTCCCCATCAAAAGATAAAAAGAAAAAGCGAAAACGAAATCGTTTTTATAGACAAAGGCAAAGAGAAAAATTTCTTTTTTACGATAGTAATTAATCAATTTTCAATTTCTTGTTCTTTTGTTTGAAAGAGTTTATCCTTTACTACGACAAGTTTCTCGTTAACTTTTGTTAGAATTTCTCAGGTTGTTTTTTTCGCGGTTTCAAGTTGCTCTTTGGTTGTTTCTTTTGCTTCGATAATATTTTCTTTGACAATATCTTTGGCTTCAATTAAAGATTCTTTGATATCTTCTTTGGTTCTTTCTATATCTTTTTTATGGAATAATTTATTTTTTATTCCTATAAATTTTTCTTTTGCGAAAAAAAAAGAATCACCAATATGTCTCTTCGTGGCTGATAATTTATTTTTTACAACATTAAATAAATTCTGACTTTCTTTATTCATATAATACTTTAAAATTATAGTAAAAATTTGCTAATTTCATTTTCAATTACATTTCTGATTATAATAAAATTTTCTTTTCTGTCAAAAAATCCTCAAAAATTTGCAAAATTTTGATTTTGGTGTAGAATTGATAGTGTTTTAGATTTGATAAAAAGATTATGGGTAACGGTGTAGAATGATGAAATTCTGAACAGAATCAATATAGAAAATCTCAAGAAGATTTGCCTTTTTTTAAAGAGAGAGATATATTTGTTTCAAAAGACCAACAACATTATTATGGTCAGAATTTTTGATTATCTCAAATAGATAAAAACAATTATTTACGTAATGGACCTAAAACATATGTAGAAAATAATAAATGAAAAGAACAAAGAATAGGTGAAGATCCTATCGATATTGAGAATTGAAATAGTTGAAAAAAAGATAAACTAGAAAGAATATCAGATAAACCTACTCTGTTACAAAGAGTTAGGGAAAAAATGTGAATAGATGATCTAGAAAACACTTCGGCATCAGATTTTATGAAATCTTTTGATAAGTTAAAAAAAGACAACAAATTAATGGCCTTTTACGTTATATTACAACAAGATGGAACAGACATATTATCAAAATATATAAAGAATAATTTGTCTTTGGAACAAAAAGTTTCTGTATTAGAAATAGTAGATAATGCAGTAAATCGTTCAGATGATACTGTTGATAAGAGAAATCCTCTTGTATTAAAAATTTTCAAACCAGATAATGAAAAACAATGGATAAATAAAATTGTTTCTTCAAGTTGTAATTTAGACGAAAAACAGAAAGTTATAAACATAAGAAAAATAGAAAAATATTTCCGAGTAAATAATATTATAAAATGATTAGGTTATGATCGAGATGCTATTAGTAAAGATGATAGGATTAAAAAACAGACATCAAACGAAGTAAAAAAAAATCCAAGTTTATATACATGAACAGCTGGTATTTTAAACTCAGAAATAACAAGATGTTTTATGTTGAAGCTTTTAGATGTATCAGCATCATCACAAGTCATTGTAGATAAATGAATAATATCAATAGAAAAAATGAATATTATCAAGAAATATGCTGAAACATGATGATGTATGATATGATTATTACAAACTATATCATATATGGATGAAAATAGTCAAAAAAAAATATGAGAATTAAATGAAAGTTGAATAAGAATGTTTCTTGATCAATTAAGTAAAGATCCAGACTTGACTCAAAAAATTCACAATATATTATGATATAGTGAGAATGAAAACTCTGCTAATAGAGCCGCTCTTTTGCTTATTTCTACTGCTTCTCTTATGAAAACAGTAGATGTTATAAAGGGAGATCTATTAGAAAATCCAGACTTTTTAAGCTCAAAAGAAGGTTTAGAATTACAGAACAGGGCTATTGCTGGTAAAGAAAATGAAAGGATTGCTCTTCAACTATATCGTCAAGAAACAAAGAAACAGAATTCAAAACTTTTTATTGGTCTTGAAGAAAGTGAAATAAATGAGAAGATAAGTCAAAATTGGTTAAAACTTTTGCCTGAGGAAAGAGAGATATATCTAACAAAAGCTTGGAATAATAATCCAAATAAAAAATCTGAACTTGAGTTTGCTTTAGCATCAACTGTTCAAAGATCTGCAGAAGCTTCCGTCAGACAGGAGACAAATGAAAAATGAATTAATTATGATCAGCTTACAGCAGAACAACAAATACTTAGAGTTAATGAAAATGTTTATGGAGCATCAAGGGATTTTGTTTCACCATATGTTACAGCGGAGAGACTATGACAAATTGACAATCAATTAGATGCTGTTCGCAATCAAAACAACCAAGAATTATATCAAGCAGCCAATAAATACTGATTCTCAGAAGATCTTCGTCAAGTTCGATGAGAAAAATATTATCAAGAAGTTGAGCAACAATACATAGCATCATACGATCAAAAATTTGGAAAAGTTGAAAAACAATATCAAAATTCTAGTTTATGATCGCATATAAACAACCAAGTTTTTGCCAATATAAATACTGAAAATCAAATTTTTTGAAACAGAGAAATTCCAAGAAACGTTTTAAACCAATGATTAACAGATGAGGAATATGAATTATATTTAAATAAAATTTATCCTGAAAGGACTTGAGATGATTCCTTGTACAATGATACAAATAGAATAATAAAAGAGGAGTTTAAAAATAGAATTATTTATTTTTTATGAAATTGTTTTGATATAAAATTAGATAGTAAATCTCAAGAAACACTTTTAAAAAGTTTTAATTTTGAAGAAAAAAAATATTGAGAAAAAAAAGATAACTGAGAAATATCTCTTACATGAAAAGACACAATAAATGGAAGAAAAATCAAAATTTATTATAACACTGAAACTTGATCAGTTAATGTAGGGAAATGGATAGATATTAATAATAATTGAGGTAGTATAGATACAGATAAAAAAAATGAAAATAATTTATCTTTTGTAATATGACCAAGAATAGACGATTTTTATGATAAAGCAAAGGCTATATCTTATTCTAATATTTTAAAAAATAAGGATACAAAATCATATACTGATTATTCAAATCAGGTTTCAGATCAATTAAAAATTTTAGCACCATTGGAAAATCAATGAAATCTTGCAAAAGAAGAATTAAATAAAAATTTTCTTATAAATATAGCCTTACAAGATGTTGCTGATGTTATATGAATAAGAGATTTAGTTGAAAAAGGATCTGAAATTAGTCTAGAAAATAAGGAATTATTTTCTCTTTTATCAAGAAGTTTTTCTACATATGATAAAAAGCAAATAGATGATTTTAGGGGTGTTTTGAAATTTATGATAAATTACAATGAAGAAGTTTTATCTAAAAAAAACTTAGATAAAAAATCACCTCAATATATTGATAACCAACTTGATGATCTTGAAAAGTCTGTATCGAATGATAATTATAAAAATGCCAAAGAAATAACAAAGGTTTTGTTTGAAGAAATACATAAAGAAAAAACATCTTGATCTTTTAGTTGAGCTGTTCTACTTGATTTTTTGAATTCATTCCTGAGCGATAAAGAGTGATTTTCATGAAATAAAAATTCTATTATTGATACAAAAAAAATCTTAACATATTACGAAGACCTTTCTCAAGAAAATCAGACAGATCAAGAAGTTCATTATATGACCACGCTAAATAACAATATGACACCTTATTTAGCAGAATATTGAACTGATGAATCTTTAAAATCAATGAATTCAAACATAGCATAAAATCAAATTTTCTTCCATTGCTTTTTTATCGCAAAAAATTACACTCAAAGTGCTAGTTTTTATGTTCCCAAAATTACTATGCAAATTTGACTTGTAGGTTCTACCAATGTTGGTAAATCAACGTTGTTCAACAGATTGATCAACCAGTTTAGAGCTATCGTGACTGATATTCCCGGTACCACAACAGATATTTTATATCATACTGCTTCACTTGATGATCTTGGTGAGGTAGTTTTTGTCGATAGTCCAGGACTTTTGGAGTTCAACGAAGAACGACCGTTTATTCAAAAAATTATTGATGAATCAGATATTATTTTATTTGTAATCGATGATGTGGTTGGAATAACAGCCAAAGAACAACATATTTTCGAATATATTCAAAAACAACACAAAAAAAATCAGACTATTTTGATTGTAAATAAATTGGATAAAAAACGAAAAGAATCCGAAACAGAGATTGCATTGTCCGACTATTATTCTTTGGGTTTTGATGATGTAGTAGGAATCAGTGCCAAGACCAAAAGAAACCTCCCAGAATTACAAGACTTGCTCATCAAAAAGAAATACTTTCTAGAAGAAAAATTATCAGAAACCCCACTTGATGAGCAACCAGCAAAATCAGTCAACATGGTTGATAAAGGAATCCCAATTGCAATTCTTGGAAAACCAAATGCAGGGAAATCGACATTACTCAATACCTTGGTCGGAAAACAACTTTCCAAAGTGGAAAATATTCCTGGAACAACTCGTGATTACGTGATGGGATCTTTTGTAATGAACAAAAAAACCTATACGATTTATGATACTGCAGGAATCAAAAAACAAACCACGATGCATGTTATCGAAAAAATTGCGTATCAAAAAACCATGGATATGCTCGAATACGTGAGACCAGTTGTGATTTTTGTGATCGATGCTACATTAGGGGTAAGTCATAGAGATATGACGCTTTTGGAAGAGATTAATCGTCTCGCATTGCCAATTATTTTTGCACTCAACAAATCTGACCTTCTCACTAAAAAAGAGATGGAAACTATGATCAAAGCTACTCAACGTATGATGGACTTTGCAAAATATATTCCTATTTTACCGATTTCTGCATTGACAGGAGAAGGAACAAAAGAATTTTTTACTTTTGTTCACGCGCTTCGCAAAGAATCAGAAAAAAGAATTGGTACCACAGAACTCAACAAAATTATTTCTACAGAATTTTTTCAAAGACCCCCAAGATTTCCCAAAAATAAGATTTGTAAAATTATGTATATGACGCAAGTTGATATCAATGCTCCTACATTTCTCGCCTTTGTGAACCATAAAACGAGAGCAAATTTTTCTTTCAAAAAATGGATAGAAAACACGTTGAGAAAGCATTTTGGTTTTGTCGGAGTTCCATTAGTTATCCGTTTCAAAGACCGTAAAGAAGGTAACGAAGATCGTTCTGCACCAGGAGAATCTATAGAAACATTAGAAAAGATTAAACAAAAACGTGCAGAAGAAATGGAAAGAAACCAAAAAAGAGTTTTAGTAAAGAGAAAAAGAAAACAATCTAAATAGTTACATAAAATCGCTATGCTCACTCAACCATCTTACGAAACATATCTCGATGCTAAACAACTTCTCCTTCAAGGAGATCTTGTAGCTTTTCCTACAGAAACGGTGTATGGCTTATGAGCTAATGCACTTGATACTTCAGCGGTAAGAAAAATTTTTGAAACCAAAGGGAGGCCTCAGAAAAATCCTATCATTGTCCATGTTGGATCAATTGAACAAATTTGAGAATATGCAGAAATAGTTAGTCCTTTAGAAGAAAAAATTATTACAACCCTTATGCCGGGACCGATAACTATTCTCCTCAAGAAAAAAGATATTATCCCAAATTTGGTTACTGCAGGGAGCGAATTTGTTGGGATAAGAATCCCAAGTAATCAGGTGGCATTGGATTTTTTGCAAACAGTTGAGCTCCCCATCGCGGCACCGAGTGCCAATATTTCTACCAAACCAAGTCCGACTTCTGCTGAAATGGTGCGAGATAATTTTCACGAAAATGTGCCTATGATTATTGATGGCGGGGATTGTGAGGTTGGTATCGAATCCACGGTTGTCAAGGTCGAATGAAACCGTGTTGTCATCACAAGACCCGGATTTATTACTACGGAAGATCTCCAATCACTTTTTCCAGAAAATGTTCACGTGGAATACGCCCAACATGTTTCTGAGATAACTCCAGGAAATATGTTCAAACATTATTCGCCAAAAGGAAATGTGCAATTATTCAAAGATATCAATCAGATTTTCTTTCCTCTTTCTAGGGACAAAACAGCGATCCTCGTCACTCAAGAACGAATCGACGATCACAAAGACCGAGTTGACCAATTTGTGGCGCAAGGCGGAATCCTGTATCTTCGATGAACCAAAGCCTCACTCATCACTTGCGCCAAAACCTTTTTCTCTTTTTATCACCAAGCAGATAAAGATCATATCTCCCATTTATTCGTAGAACCTCTGGAGGAAAAAGGCCTCGGCTATGCCATCATGAACAGAGTCAAGAAATCGACAGAATAAATTTATTATTCTTTTTATTTCAGAAATAACTTTATCAATATGGAATTATTAAAAGAGATAACTGATACAAAATTTCCAGAAACAGCATCAGATTTTAATATTAGAGAAGCTTCAAGAGCTGTGATTTTTGACGAAAATCAACTAGTTCCGTTACTATTTGTTTCAAAATTTAATTATCATAAATTACCGGGTGGTGGTGTCGAAAGAGATGAAAACAAAGAAAAAGCTCTAGTAAGGGAGGTTAAAGAAGAGGTATGATGTGAAGTCGAAATTGTTGATGAAGTTTGAAAAATTATTGAATTCCGTACAGAACGAAATCAAAAACAGGCGTCATATTGTTATTTATGTAAAGTGATTTCAAAAGGAGAACTTAGTTTTACTCAAGAAGAATTAGGTGATTGATTCAAAGTAATTCGAGTATCTCTTGATGAAGTTATTTCTCTAATAGAAAATGATAAAACAGAATGTTATATAAGTTATTTTATACAGAAAAGAGATCTTATATTTTTAAAGAAAGCAAAACAAATGAAAGGATCGATCTCGTAATAAATATATCATATCGAACAATAAAATATTTAATTCCAAACCGTTAATTATGAAACCAACTCTTAAACAAATTATCTCACTAATAATTTTAATCTGACTTTTTCTCTCTATAGATCTTCTGACTAAATACTTTTTCTATGATCTCAAAATAGCAGAAAGTTTGTCATTTATGTATCCAATTCTCAATCATGGTGTATCTTGGTCAATGCCGGTTCATGCCATGATTTCAGTTGCTATAGCAATATTTGCATTGGCTTTATTTATTTGGTTGTATTCCAAAAAAAATATTTCACTAATTATCGCAACACTTCTAATAGCTGGTACGCTTTGAAATATGATAGATAGGATTTGGTTGTGAGGAGTAAGAGATTTTTTGATGCCCTTTGATTGGTTCCCAGTTTTCAATATCGCAGATATTTTTCTAAACCTTTGAGTTGTAATTTATCTGTGAAAAGAATTTTTTACTTGAAAAAGCAAACTGAAACATTAAAATTAAATTCAGAATACAATGTATTTTATATTATTTTAAAAATATTATGCACTATCAAGGAATCGTAAAGTTTATTTGACAAAAGGAGTCAATAGCTGAAGGTGTAGAAAAACAAACTATGGTTTTGGAAGAAAACACAGACAGAGAATTTAAAGGAAGTCTAGCTGTAGATTTTTTTAGAGACAAAATTCAATTATTGGATGGAGTAAAAGTTGGGGACATGGTTACTGCTCATCTTAATACGAGATGTAATGAATCAAAAAATCAACCAGGAAGGTATTTCAATAGCATCACATGTTGGAGAATAGAAACAGGAAACCAATCAGCTCCTTCTAAATCTTCAAATGACGATTTGCCGTTCTAATTAGCAATTATCATATAAAACAAATAAGAAACCTCTCTCGTAGAGGTTTTTTTATTTTTGTAAAAAATGTTCCAAACAGAAAATATTTTTTTTCGGGATATTATGGGATTCGTGAAGGATTTTAATTAGGAAAGGCGAAGGAACAAGATGTTTATTTATTGATGAAAGACTTCATTTTAATAATACCAAAGAAAGGTATTTTCCCACAACGGCCAAAAGTACTGTTGGATAAATAGAGTTTACCATAGAGATAAAACTAAACAAGGTAAGCGGTGTTTTAACTTGTTGTTCATAAAGAAGTTTTTTGGGAAATGGAAAAAAATATCCCAAATCATGATACATCATCCATCTTTCTTTTGCCAAAAATTTTCCTACCCAAACTGGCATCCATCCAAGCCATCTCAAGGTACTATGATATCGTATGACATCTGGTTTTCGTTTTCTACAAAACATTCGTAAACGAAATGCGTCAACAAAATTTAACGCTCACCATCAGATTCCAAATAGTTTTTTGATTGTTCCAAATATTCCTTTTGGTAAGT
>CAZZEA010000016.1:0-2956 GCA_964652925.1 uncultured Candidatus Peribacteria bacterium
AGGTAGAAAAATTTATTACCACGTATATTTTTAGTAAGATTTCTACTATTAGTAAAGAACCAGTAAAAAGTTACAAAACAATGGTCCAAGAATATCTTCAAAAAGAGTATAAGGAATTACCAATATATAAAGATAGTGAACATAAAGTAGACCAAAAAGGAAATGTAGGAACATATCTATCAGAAATATATCTTTGAGATCAAAAATTAGCACAAGGATTTGGGTCAAACAAAAAAAAGGCTCAAGAAGATGCAGCCAAAAATTATTATATTACGACTCCCCCTTGAAAACAGTTATCAAATCCATAAAAGATACTGACGTTTTATTTTTTATAGTTAAAAATGATTAAGAAGTTTTCAATTATCAAAAGAACCTACTTATGGTTAGTAGTAGGATGAATGGTTCTTATATGATCATGGACATTGTTTTTTATGAATGTAAGACTTTCAGAAGAGTTTACTGGTTGAGTAAAAATTACTATAGCAAATGTTATAGACAATGATCAACTTAAAACAGACATTACAACATATCTTACTGAGAAAAAATATCAAAATACAAACATACTGGTTCAGACAGAAGAGTCAACAACAACAATTTCAATCAAAACAAAAGTTGAAAATGATGAAAAAGTTAATGAACTTTCAAATCAAATTGAAGAAAAATTATTGGCTGGGAAATATATTGCTACAGCAGATGAAATAGTTTCACAATCTATTACAGGTCCAAGTGTAGGAAATTATATGCAAAAGACAGCAAGAAACGCATTATTGGTTGGATTAGCTTTGATGGCTATATATATGATGTTTTCATTTGCAGCTATTAGAAAATCTATTCCACCTAGTACTTTGGCAATAGTTACTATAATTACTATGATATTTGATGTTTCAATTCCAGCTGGTGCTTATGGTTTCTTGATGATGGTTAATAATTCTGTAACACTTGATACGGTTTTCATTATAGCGGTTCTTACAAATATGGGATATAGTATCAATGACACAATAATAGTGTTTGATAGAATTAGAGAAAATATCCAAAATAAAAACGAGAAAAATCTTGTGTACGGTAAAATATTCGATGATAGTTTGTGGCAAACAATGAGAAGATCTATTGGTACATCATTATCTACATTATTAGTTATCGTTGCAATGTATATTTTCGGAACATGAGCAATCAAAGATTTTTCATTCACTATTGGTATAGGAGTTTTAGCTGGTTCATTCTCATCTATCTTTATTGCAGCTCCTTTAGCTTACCTTACTATGGGAAAATACAAGAAAGAAAGAAAAGTTATGGAACAAGAATAATATTTCAGACATATAGAAGGCACACGAAAGTGTGTCTTTTTTCTTGTTTTGTTTATGTTTATTGCTAATATATAATTTATAAACTTAATAAATCGGGCAATAAAAAGAATAAATAAAAGAAGGAAATCATCACTAAATCAGCATCTTTCGTAGCAAAAAAGCAGAGATATAATTATAACTAGACTATAGGATAAATATGATATTGCCTTGATGATGGATGAATTTTATTTGTTTTTTATTGCGAGAGAGTAGTTATAATATAACAACTTTAAAATGATGCTTTACTCAAACCAAAACTATACACTACTTCGAAAACCACACAAAGTTGCTTCTACGTTTTGAGAGCAGCAATCAATTTTAGATTATTTTGGAGACATACAACAATTACAATCAATATTAAATTCTGATTTTGATCAATATAGTTCCTATTGTTATCTCGATGGGTATACTCAAGAAAGTTTTGATACATTTCTCAGAAATCAGACAACTAAATTTACAAAAGAACAGGAATATGGTTTATTAAATAGATTAGATAATGACACTGGAGGTTTCCTTTATTTTGCCAAAAACCCAGAAAGTTACCAGTTATATAAGCAACAACAAAAGCAATGAGAGATACAAAAAATATATCTTGCACAAGTTCACGGTAATCCATTTTTTAAATCAGATGAAAAATCTATAATAATCACAACACCTATTATGCATCATCGTTTTGATGATCAGAAAATGATAGTTATCACCGATGAAAAAGATAAAAACCAAGGCAGATGAGAACAGCATCTAGTTTCCACTACCATAGAACTACTTTCTTATGATAAAGAGAAAAATATATCATTATTACGTGTTATGATCCACAAATGAATTCGTCATCAAATTAGAGTTCATCTCAAAAGTATAGGAGCCCCGATTGTCGGAGATAAACTTTATGGCCCAAAGCCCCCAATCTCAGACATCCTCCATCTCCGATCAATCGGAATGAAATAAATTTACCTCTTTATAGCTATAAATTATTTTTCATACCCTTCTCGAGTTGATTTTCGGTGTTTATTAAAATAATCAATAGAATAGGTGTGGTTTTTTCCATACCAAGGATCCCAAAGATGAATTCTATTTTCTTTTATTCACACATAAAGCGCATAATGATCTGTTTTTATTTTAGGAAGATGATATCTGATTAGTAACACATGATCTTCTAGGTAATCATTCATTTTTTGGATGCTTCAATTCACAGAATAAGTGAAATTAATTCATTCTTTTTTTAAAAAATCGATAATGTTTTTTGTTGAAGTTTATAGTTCTTGATTAGTTTTTAATTTTTTTATCAAAAAATCTTCAGAAACATGTTTTCCTAATTTTCCCAAAATCATTTTTATACATGCTGGTCAGCATAATCGATCTTTTTTTTGTCTGTGATAAATCATAGAATATTTTTTTGATAAAAAATCAATTTTATGGATTATTTTTTAAGTTGCAAAAAATAAAATAAAAAAACAAAAATTCACTATATAAGTGAAATAGTGAAATTATATTATATAGCTGCTTTGTTTTTATTTAATAATTTTTAAATACCTATTTCTATGAAAGGGTGAATTACTAGAAAAAATAAAGTAATTTTACCGTAGCCGGAAATTTTTTATATAAATTCACTAATT
>CAZZEA010000016.1:3008-9791 GCA_964652925.1 uncultured Candidatus Peribacteria bacterium
ATTCATAGAAACAGTGAAATAGTTTTAACTAAGTTAGTGAATTATAATTGTATATGTTTTTTATAATAACAGAACTAGTGAATGTGTTTTAACTAAGTTTGTGAATAAATAAAAGAATAAAAAATCTCTTGAAAATTTATAATTAAAGATTATATTCACTATATAAGTGAAATAGTGAAATTATATTTAATATTCAATACATTAAAATGATTCATCCAGGACGGCATTTAGCAAACAAACTCAAGGAATATAATCGAACGCAAAAGCAATTTGCGGATCTTTTGGGAAAAAAGGTTAGTGAAGTAAACGAACTTATTAATGGCAAAAGAAATATAACGATTCAACGAGATATTTTACTTGCCGTTGTTTTTGATCAAGAAGAAGGTGATCGGCTTTCTATACAAAACGAATATGATTATAGTGTTGCAAAAATGAAACTAGATAAGAAAAAAATAGATGATATCAAAAAAAGAAAAAACCAAATGAACAAACACCATGTATTCTCAACATTTTAGGTTTTATAATAAACAAAATCATGAAACAAAAGAAATTAAAAATAGCAATGGCAGGGTGAGGGACATGATGACATGTTTTTCCCATCAAAAGTCTTTTGGAATACTTATCGCAACATAAGCAATTTTCTTCACATATAAATTCCATTTATTGGTTTTGAGATAAAAGATCTTTGGAAAACACTGTTTTTCAAGGTATCAAAAACGCTCATAATCCGCAAAAAAAATGATATACCCTTGATTTTGTTTCTATATATTCAGGAAAATACCGTAGAGAAACATTTCTCAAATCTAGAGTAAAAAACATCAGAGATCTTTTCCTTTTTGGAATAGGAATTATACAATCTTTGTTTCGACTAATTTACCATAAAATAGATGTAATTTTTTGTAAATGATGATATATTGCTCTTCCAGTTGTTGTCGCTGCTTGGATTTTACGTAGAAAAATAATTGTCCATGAATCAGATACTCACTCATGATTAGTAAATAAAATAGCATCAAAATTTGCTTGGACAACCTTTACCTGATTTGATAATGTTTTACCAAAAGCAAAGACAGTTGGTCAGATTCTTTCAGAAGAAATTGTTGTGGATGAAAAAGAGGCAAAAATGTTTCTTAAACAATATCCAGAGTTAGACAAAAATAAACCATGGATTTTGGTTGTCTGAGGCTCTCAATGATCGCAAAGGCTTTATCAATCTATTATAAAAGCACTAGAATCAGACAAAACGCTCCAAACGGATATTCATTTCTTAGTGGTTCTTGGTCTTCTCAACAAAGATCTTCGTCCCCAATTCGAAAGATTTTCCAATGTTGTTTGTTTTGATTTTGTCACCCAAAAAGAAATGGGTATGTTGTGTTACCACTCTGACATAGCTATCACTCGTGCAGGGACAACCTCATTAGCAGAACAAAAACTTTATAATATGAAACTCTTTATTGTTCCTATTGCTTGGACTCACGATCAATATGATAATGCAAATCGATACCAAGATAATTATTGAGATATTCTTATCGACCAGAAAGATGAAGGATTCTTAAATAGAATTATTCTTGAAATCAAAAAACACAAAGACTTCAAAAAAATTCTGACTCCTCAAGATAGGTTGGCTACTATTTCCAAAGCCAAAGAGGAAATTTGGGAATATATAGTTGATTAATTATCATAAAAAAGAGAATACCACAGTATTGTGGTATTTTTTTTATATAAAAATTGAGTTTTTATCTGCCCAAACTTTTGTCCTACTTTTGTCAGTTTTTTTCTTATATTGGGATTTTTACAATTCGAGGGATTTATTTTTTATCTCCAAAAAGTATGAAAAAAACCACAGCAATCAATGTTCAATGAGTAGCTATTGGTATAGTAGAAACCAATAAAGAAAGTTATATTAGTTTGACTGATATAGCTAGGTATAAGAATCCAACAGAACCAAAAGATGTTGTAAAAAATCGGTTAAGATCTAGAAATATCATTGAATTTTTATGATTATGGGAGCTTATAAATAATCCAAATTTTAAAGGGGTCGAATTCGACCCCTTTAAAAATGAAGCGGGAAATAACTCATTCACCCTATCTCCAAAAAGACGAATAGAAGCGACAAATGCTGTATGAATCATAACAAAAACATGAAAACATGGATGATGAACTTTTGTTCATAAAGATATAGCTATTAAATTTGCAAATCGAGTATCTGTAGAATTCGAGCTCTATCTTATCAAAGAATTTCAAAGACTGAAAGAACAAGAAATTAAATCATTAGATCGAGATGTAAAAAGATTTCTGACGAAAATGAATTATAGGATACATACAGACGCCATCAAAGATAAACTTATCCCCAAAGAACTTTCCCAAGATGAAGTAAACAACATTTACGCTGATGAAGCAGATGTGCTAAATAAAGCGTTGTTTTGACAAACAGCTAAACAACGAAAAGACGAGAATTTAGACAAAAAGTGAAATTTAAGAGATTATGCAAATATAGAACAGTTAATAATCTTAGCAAATCCAGAAAGCATAAATGCAGAATTTATCAAAATGTGAATAATTCAACCCAAACGCCTCCAAATACTTAACCAAACAGCAATTAGTCAAATGAAATCATTAATCCAAAATCAGAATTTAGGAAATGCTAACAAACTAAGTTCTTAATTTTTTATATTTTAAAATTTTCTCATGACAAAACGTCTTCGAATTATCTTTGTAATCACATTAACCTACTTTTTTATCATTATTCCCGTACAGTCAGAGCAACAAGTTACAGGAGAACAACAAAACGTTCAAGAGAATAATTATTGACCAGAAATAACCTCAGAAAATGTATCAGAAATCACACAAGAAAATGCTATCAACGATACTGGCCAAGACATTCAAATTGAAGAAAATTCTTCTGGATCGATAAATTGACCACAGACAGATCAAAATCTTTCTGAAAATAATTTTGAAACAGGTACTAACTTGGAAATAGATCAAATAAATCAACTTCCACAGATAATTATCTCTGAAATTTATTATGATGGAACAGAGGAGTGGATAGAAATTACTAATCTATGATCATATTTTTCTGGAGAGGTGGAATTAGAGGTACCCCAATCAATTTTTTTTCCAGTTTCTCTCCAGCCAAATCAGTCGATTATCCTGACAAAAGTCTCTCAATTATATAATCGAATTTCTCCATTAATTGTCAAACAGCAGCTTCCTTTATCATTTAGTTTTACTGATACAAAAGCTATTTTTGCTACATTATGGCGAAGCGGACAACTCTTAGATATGTTCCAAGCAGAGACAGGTCTCGTTACTAAGTTTGACAACAAGAAGACTTCCTTAATCAAACAATACAACAATCAAATCTGGATTATAACAGGTTTAAATTCTTCTATCAATGTTATATCTCCATATATTGCTAGTCCTGGATTTTGGGAAAGTTGAGATTTTTTTACCACAACTACTTGAACTTTTTTTCAAACATGAACAAATTGAAATATCACAACTTCTTGAAATATTCAAACAGGGGATTTCCAGATCACCAGCTGATCAAATTTGGGGGGAGGCGGAATGTCAGGAATTGTCGACACCCCGACACCTACTTCCCCCCAACCCGACATCCTCTCAATCACGGAAATCTTTTATGGGAACTCACAATTTTCTTCTTTTATTGAGATCAAAGCCCATCAAGATTTCAACGGAAAGGTTTTTTTCACCGGCTCATTATTAAAATCAGCTTTGGAACTAGATATTTTTTTGGAGAAAAACGAATATCTTATTGTTGTCTATACCGATAACTGATGGTTATCAGACCAAAAAAAGAGCAAAAAACCTAGTTTAGAACTAAATACTTCTTGATTACTTCAACTACTTGGACAAAGTGGACAAGTTTTCGACACAATTCAGGTTTTGTCTATATCGTGAAATAAGTCAAATTACATCTGACTTTTCTCGAATTGAGATATCGACATATTCTCCAAAATTGACAACTTTTCGCCAGGATTTGATGAAAAATATCTCGTCTATTCAAACATAATTTTCCAAGTTAGTTCCTGACAAAACAATCAAGATAGCTGATTTTCTGATCAAACATCTTCCGGAGGGCTGTCCACGGGAACAACTCAAAATTGACAAGATATGTCCTGAACAGTATCCACAGGAATCATTATAAACCCAAAAAATCTTCAAATTACAGCCCTCACACATCTCAACCCAGAATCAATCACTATTAAATCAAATCTTAATTTCACTATAGACCTTTCCAAGAAAGATCGATACCTTTTGACCAAGGAAACACAAACAGGCGATCGAAAAACCACCAAAAAATATCTCACAGGAATTCTTGCTTCAGGCCAATCTACTACAATCTCCAAAACCCGATGATTTCTAGACGCATGAAGTTGTGTCGGGCTTTTTTATCAAACAGGCCAGCTTGATCAGCGATGCTATGGCTCAGCTTTAGCAAAACCAGAAGAAGAAATAGAACCGGAACTCGAAGATAATATTCCAAATATCCAAATTCTCTGAGTCCTACCCAATCCCGTCGGTAAAGATGACAAAGAAGAACTCCACCTCCTCCGAACCTGATCAGTCATTGCGAGCGGTAGCGTGGCAATCCAAAATTTAACTCTTTCACCAAAATCCCTCTACTTCAAAACCAACACTACTAAAAAATATCTCACCACTTCTCTCAAGTCAAATCAAACAACAATTCTGAAGGGTTCGCTTGGTTTAGTCAACAAATCCGCATGTATCGAACTTCGATATAAGACCACACTTCTCGATACTTTTTGCTATCCAGATCCCCTAGAATGAGAGTTTATCCCGAGGGGAGGGCGTCCAGTAATTCCAGAATATCTCCCTTCCATCAAGATTCTCTCCGCCCTCCCCAACCCCTCCGGCAAGGACGACGCTGAACTTATTTCCCTCCTTCGAACCACTCCAACAACCTGATCAGTCATTGCGAGCCTGCCTACCGGACAGGCAGGTGGCAGCGAAGCAATCCAACTAGAAAACAAGCCACTAGTCATTGCGAACGAACGTGAAACAATCCAAACTGACCAACCAGAAATGCCTAGTTCAATAACATTCGATCTTAAAAATAACAACTCCCTCTACCTTCTCCACAACACCACAAAAAAATACCTTTCAGGTAGACTCAAACCCAACGAAGAAATCATTTTCACTGGTTCACTCGGTCTCCTCAACAAAGCCCATTGCTTCGAGCTACGATACAAACAATATCAACTCGACCGTTTTTGTTATCCAAATCCAAGAGAAGATGAGTACTTTGGTACATGAAATTATATTTTACAAACAATACAAAAGTCAGATTTCAATATTTTACAAAAAGTCTGATTTATTGTCATAGGCTCCAAAATCTGTGTTAGTTACTACGATCAATTTCTTACATGTCGTAGTCTACCAGCTTCCAAAACCTCTATTAAACTCAAAAACGAAAATAAACTCTACAAAACATATTTCACTTTATTCCAAAATTATCTAATGAAAGACCGATCCACACTTTATTACAATACAGATATCAAAATATACTTCGACACATTCAAACAAGCAAAATCCACTGTTTCCAAATTCAATCAAACCGTTTCTATTAGCGGCCAACAATTCAATGTCTATGATCTTTCAGGTCAAATTGAATTGACAACAGTTCCACAATGACTATCTTGAAAGCAATTCCAAGAGCAAAAATCTTGGATACAAAAGTTTTTAATATGGTTAGGTGTTTAACTAAGTCATTGCGAATGGTAATGAAGCAATTTATTTATAAAATCAATGTATATGAAAAAAGCTTACCTTAGATGATATTATGGTTACAAAAATTTTGGAGACGAGCTACTTTTTTTTGGAGTAGTTGATCGAATTTTTTCTCATTATCAGGAAATCAAAGAACTCGTTGTAGAGGTAAACAACAAAACCTGGATGGAATATCGAGTCAAAAAAAATTATCACGAATATCTTTCCAAAGAACAATATCACAAAATTTCTTTTGTGGAAATCAAACAACATCGCTGGAAATATATTACCCATATTCTTAGTTTATTAGGTTTTGGAAAATATAGATCATATTTCAAATTCTTTGGCTGATGAGAAGTTCTTAGTGATGAAAGAGATTTTCCTCATGATGGTCGAAATATTCCACTTCTTTTTGGAACAACTGTCAGAAAAGAAAATTTTATGCTCCTTGGCGGAATAGGAACACCTAGGAAAACAAGAACAACCCTGCTTTACGATGTTTTACTTCCAAAAGCAGAATGAATTATAACAAGAGAAGAAACTTCATATAAAACAGCCATAAAACGGAATAAACACACGTCTTTGTATCAAGACTTTAGTCAGAATATCATAGAAAATACAGATTGTAAAAAACAAATTATTTCTCCATCATATGTACTTATAAATTGTAACCTAAAATCTCGAAATCCCGAAACAAAAGAGTCTATTGTTGAATTCTGCAAAACCCATGCTCAACACAAAAAAATATTTTTTCCCTGTGATATGAATGATGATATTTATTGTTTCGCTGATCTCCAGCAAGATATTCCAGATCTAGAAATGTATGATCGAACCAAACATTCATTACAAGATTCACTCTGTCTATTTAAATTCGCCAAAGCTGCTATTTGAGCAAGACTTCATTTTCTCTTACCACTCAAATTTTACAAAAAAGATTTCACAGCGATTAGATACGCAGAAAAAATTTATAAAATGATAGATTGTTAGATTTTAAAGCGTTGTTTACACATTAGATATATTTTTTACTCATTTCCA
>CAZZEA010000017.1:0-7239 GCA_964652925.1 uncultured Candidatus Peribacteria bacterium
GAATGCTTTTGTTTATTCTTGCAATGTGGGAATGGTGAGAATAGCTTATGGAGATGGTAGTGGTAAAATATTTGGAATAGGAAAAGAATCTTTCTACAATTATCTGGATAAATTTGGATTTGGGAAACTAACAAATATAGAACTTGCTTGAGAATCAGAATGATTTGTAGAAAATTCATCTACTGTAGCGCTTTCCAGATATCTTAATAATGCTTTTGGGCAGGGGTTATTGACAACACCTTTGCAAGTGGCTGCTGGTTATGCCCCGCTAATCAATTGATGATACTATTTAAAACCAACTATTGTATCGTGAGTATTTGATAAAAAAAACAATACTTACATAGAAAATCAAAAACAAATTTTAAATCAGATTCTAAAACCTGAAACATCAGAACTTTTAAAAAATGCTTTGTTTAGCGTATTAGATCAAAATCCTGAACTTAGATGAGTAACATTTATCGAATGATATAATCTTGGCGGAAAAAGTTGAACTTCTCAAATTTCCTACAAAGGAAAATATCAACAAGGACTTGGACGAACTAATGCATCATTCGTGTGAATTGTAACCAAAGACAATCCAAAATATGTCGTTATAATCCAAATTCGTCGTCCTAGATCTAGTCTTTGGGGAGGACAAACCGCTGGTAAAATATTTGGGGAAATTGCAAAATTTTTGGTAAATTATTCTTTGATGGTAAAATAATTTTATATTTTATATATAATCTATGAACTTTGACTTTTTATTCACTGATGATTTTATTTCTAGTGCAAATAAAAATTTCGATACTGTACTATTTGAGCATACTTTCAACAAGGAAGACTTAAATTTTTTATGAGCTATCGCTTATCACACTCGCATAGAGAAAAAGCTCCTCATTGTAGTAGAAAAAACATCTGTAGATACGATTTTTCCATTAATTCAAACATGAAAAGCAAACGTAATATTAATTAATCCAAGCTGCTGAATGACTGGTTTTGCAAACAAATGATTTTGGGATATGCGAGATATTACAAAAGCAAGAGATTTTGGATTACATGTTGTTGAACCAATATACCAAGAACAAATACTAGATCTATTAGAAAACAATTATTCTTGTTATATAAGAATAAACGAACATATTCCTTTCAAAGAACAAATATCTGGTATTAAAATCGATACAAACTGATTTTACAACTTTCAAGAGCATGGCTATAGTTGAACACATTGAACATTGCTCTGTTTTTGAACGACGTTGATTGATAGCTTGTATGCTGCTTGATATTTACAAAAAGATTGACATGCATTTGATGTTTTTTCTAGTATTCATTATTTTTTTACTCTATCAGATCAGTTAAAAGAAAGCTTGAAAAAAACCGAAAAATTAATTATCGTTGCTGATCAGCATTTATGATCTTTGTATGATATCTGGATGACGAGTAATTTCTCCAAATTATGACTAAAAAATCTCTCTATAACATTTATTACTCCTTATTATCAGCATGTAAACAGTCTATTAGATGAATATATGTATGAGCAAGCAAAATTTGATTGAGTAGCTATCGCCAAGAGAATACAAGAAGAATAATGAGACTTGATTTTTCAAGATATTTCATTACAAAAAAAACGCAAAATTATTTATTATGACTTTTTAATTATTAATTATTAACGAATGTTTGGAAAAGTAGGAGAACTAAAGAAAATGTATGATAAATACAAAACTCTGCAAAATTCTCTCAAGAATCTCGTTATCAGAGGAAAAGAATGAAAATTTACTGATAATGAGTGAAATGAAGGAGATGCTGTAATTGTCGATATTTCAGGGGAAATGAAACTCAGAGATCTCAAAATAAATGACCTATCTTTACTTGATCCGTCACAAAAAGAAAAATTAGAAGGACTTTTGGTTACTTGTTTTCAAAAAGCTCAAAACAAAGCTCAAGAAATAGCTGCAGAAAAAACAAAAGAAATTCTTGGATTTGATCCATCTAATATTGGAAATATGCTTGGTGGAGGTGGAATCCCAGGAATGTCTTAGGAAAACTAATTGTTTATAGCATGTAATATTGTCATTTCTATATCACAGATATCCAATCTCATTGTAAAATCATAGAGACTACCCTTGCAAATAAGTGGTAGTTTCTTTTTTGTTTTTTGTTCCACAAGAGAAATCAAAGGTAAAACTATCTTTCATAGCATATCGTTTTTGTTCTTACTATAACTAGAAATAGGCAAATCTTTGTTTGATATTTCTTTGCCAAGATTTCACAACAACATTTTTAATATTTCAATAGTTGCACTTTGAGAATGCAAATCCTGTGATGTTAACTTTTTTCCATCTAGATATATTTTGTTGTTCATAACATCCAACAATAATCATTTTTTTTGATTTTCTATCAATTTATTACAATCACCTATTACTATTTTTCAATTCGTTCGTTTTATTATACAATTTCTACCATCAAGAAATTCTGAATATTTATTTTCATTTAAATCTTGTTCTATTTTACATCATTCGTAAGCCAATCCATCCAATCGATTCGCATACAATAATTTTGAACCAGAAAAATCTTTGTTAACAGAATCTATTACATTCATTATAGAAACTCTAAATCACTCCAACGGCAACATAAAAATAAGAGATCATCACATTATTGTTGTATCATTTGGCGCCAAAGAAATATATTTTGAAGATCATCTAAATTTTTCCAACATAGTTTTTATACATCTTAGAAAAGTGTGAGAGCTATCTCTTGTTGCACAATCAGCCTGTCTGAGTTTTTTGAATGTATCCAAAAGAGCCAAAACACTGGATTCATCATATCAACTACGATACACTTTTGCCATAAAATACAACATTTTCAAACTAATAATTCACATCATCTTACCGTAAGTATGCGTGAATTCATCATTCTCTGGTTCTATTAAATCTTTGTAAAATTTTGGTCTTTGATTTGGCGATAAATTATCTAAAAAATCACCAAAAAGATGCTTTGTTTCATCTTTAATCTGTTGAGCCAATAATCAATTATTTTTGTAGTTATCTCATGCTATTTGTTCCAAAAGAACAGGTTTACCAGAATAAAAAATCCCATAATCAATGGGTACATATGGAATTTCTCTAAGCTCTGGATATAAATCGTTTAATTTAAATCCAAAATATCTTTTATTATTTACTTGATGGCCATTTTTTTCAAAATCCTCAGAAAAAGAAACTATAGGATAATACGAACTAAAGAATGAAGCAAGTTTACTTCCAGAAGAAACCATACCATAAATATTTTTATCAAATTCCAACGCATCAGAAAAAAGTTTATAGAATGTTGAATATTGATCACTGAGCTGTTCGTTGATATTTTTTTGTGTTAATTTTTCCAATATATTACCATCAATAGCTCATTCTAATTTATTGATTATAACAGATAATAATAGTGCCAATAAAGAACCAAATCCCAACCCAACTCACCTTGGTAGTTCAGAAAGAATATTTATTTCTATTCATCAATATTTTTCACAGATTTTTGCATACTTCTTTTGTAAAAATTTATTTAAATCACTAAAGTATGGTGCGTATTCAAGTGCATTTGTTTCTATAAAATTATAATCATGAAATTCTAAATGATACATTTTGTTTATAGAAATTTTACCCGAATTTGTTTTGGAATATCACATATACAAACGTAATGGAATTTGCTGTTTTAATCAGATTCCACAATAATTATTTAAAATATCTCATGATCGATTCATCACAAACGGTGTCGAAGCAACAAAATTGTTTTCAATAAAAAATCTTTCATAGGTATGAAAGTACGTTTTTTTGAGATTGTTAGAATTCATAAGCAATAATAGCGGGTAAAGAAAATCCAGAGTTAATACCCTATTGCCTAAGATTTATAATAATTTACTGCTAAATTTCAATAGATATGTTGACATTTTTTAATTTATTCCAGGAACTGGGAATTGTTTACAAAATTCTTTTACTTCTTGTTTTATATTTATTAACATCTCTTCGTTATCATAATTTTTGAATGCGCGATCCATAAAATCAACTATTTTTACTGTATCAGATTCTTTTACTCCTCTCGTCGTCATTGCTGGCATACCAATTCTGAGTCCTGATGGTTTAAATGGTGGATTTTGATCGTCTGGTATCGTAGATTTTGATGTTGAAATTCAGATTTTATCCAATGTTTTTTCTGCTATCGCGCCATCAAGATGTGTGCCTTGGAAATTTACTATTACCATATGGTTATCTGTACCTCATGTCACTAATTGATATCCACGAGCTAGAAGTTCTTGAGCGAGAGTTTGAGCGTTTTTAAGGGTTTGAGCTGCGTAATCCTTGAATTCCTGGGTTTGGGCTTCTTGGAGAGCAACTGCTATTGCGCAGATCGTATTCATATGCGGTCATCACTGAACACCTGGAAACACAGATCTATCAATTCTGGTTGGTATATTTTCTATCGTATCTTCTGGTTTTTTAAGTGGGTTTGAAACTATTCACCTGCTGAGAATCAATGATCATCTTGGTCATCTTAGTGATTTGTGCGTAGTTGTCATCATTGCATGAAATCCAAAATCAAAAGGATTTTTCAAAACTCATGCAGCGATCAATCCTCCAATATGAGAAACATCTGCATAAGCTGTTGCCCCAACTTCTTTTGCTATTTCGGCAAACTTATCGTATTCTAATTCTCTAGGATATGCACTAAATCCAGCTAAAATCATCTTTGGTTTGTATTGATGAGCCAATGTACGAACTTGATCGAAATCAATTTTACCATCAGCTTTTGTTTTATATCTTTGGAAATTAAAAATCTTTGAAAGAAAAGTAACTGGTGCACCATGCGTCAAGTGTCCTCCATGCGTCAAATCCATTCCCAAAATAGTATCACCTGGTTCCATAAGTGCAGCATAAACACACACATTTGCAGCAGCTCCCGAAAGGGCTTGAACATTGGCATGATCTGATTTGAAAATCGTTTTTGCTCTATCGATTGCGAGTTGTTCGATCTTATCCGTATTTTCTTGTCCTCCATAATATCTTCTTCCTGGAGTTCCTTCAGAATATTTATTTGCAAAATGAGATGATTGCACTTCCAATACTGCCGATGATTGATAGTTTTCACTTGCAATAAGTTCCATTCCTTCTGACTGACGCTTTTGCTCAGCAAGGATTAATTGATATGCATCCATATCAGCTTTTTGTACTTGATCAAACATCTCATAGAAATCACAAATTAAAAATCGTAACTATTTAAACAATAGTCTGATCTTTTATATGTTTTTATATTCTTCTATCAAGGAGAAATTTTTTACGATAGAAAATTACTTGTCTGATGAAAAAGTAAAAAAATTAACCAAGGAATTAACCGGAGAAGAAATTTAATTGATTCAATATACCCAAGCTGGTGGTATATTTAAAAAAGCAAATCATACTTTTTTGATGGGAAAATCATGATATTGTCTTTTGAAAATATGTGGTTGATACGTGAAACTTCTAAAAATAGTACCATTATTGGTGTAATTTTTTAATTTATCATGAATACTACTAGCTGGTTTAAATGGCAATCATGAAATAATGAGACCTATTTTTTCTATACCATATTTTTTTCTAATATCATCTATATTTTTTACATCTTCTTTTAAAATAATAATTTGATTTCAGAATTTATTTTTCAAAATATTTACATAATCATCTTCTATTTCAATACAAATTAATTTTGTTCATCTCTTCATATGTTTTACAAGATATTGAGTAAAAACTCAAGTACCAGGTCAAAGTTCAATAATACTATTTATTTTATCAAAATTTATTCATTTAATCATTTGTTTGCTAAGAAATTTCGAGCTTGGTATTATTGATGCATTTTTTTACCATTTTTAATCCATTTTGAAAAGAAAATAATCTTTCATATATGTTTTTAAAAGAATAAAATCTTAATCTCTTTTTCCAAACAACCACTTTTCAACCAAGTCTGCGGCGAAGCAACCAAATCTTCCAAAAAGCAAAATTGCTCAGATTCCTACGTATACCGAATACCAGAGGTTACTTCGATGAGTAAGATCAAAAACAATTAACATCATGAGTTTTACTATATAGATTGGTACCCAAAAAATCAAAGAAGCAAAAGTATCTCCCATAAATTCCCAGAATTTATAGTGTTTTGTGACATCAGACTTTATTTTATTTAATATAAGATTTCTCCATCGCCCAAAAAATCATGCAGTACTAAATGTCATCATAATGGCAACCAATCTTATAACTATTGCATTTCCCGTTCCCAAAATAAACATTTCTATTACGAATCTTGTGATATCTCAAACTAAATAGACAATCCCAAATTTTTTTCGTTCACGTAAAAAAGCTTTTCCAAGAGAAAAAGGATTTGGAATATGAGCTTTTGTTGTTCGTTTGAGAAACTGCCAAATAATATATACATAAGCAACACCAACAGCTAAACAGACGAAAAAAACCAAAAAATATATTCGCATGATAAGATTTCTATACAATAAAATTATTTTATAATTTTCAATACTTCTTCCATAGTTCTTCTATCATTTGCAAGTTTTGGGATTTTATTTTGTCAACCAAGTTTATTTTTTGATTGTAATCGTTTGTAAAAAGTTCCTTTTGGTACGAGATGAATTATTGGTTCTCCAAGAACTTTGGTATCATATCTTTCATCGTAATAATAAGAATTTACGTTGCAAAGTTCTTGATCGAGACTTTTTTTAAATCATTCTTGGTCTTCTGGAATGTTTTCGCATTCTATTACTCGTTCATACGCTCATCTTACTTCTCAACCTTCGTACATAATTGGCGCAACCATATAATCATACGCATGGACGTTTGTTTTGGTAGATGCAGCTAACAATGCTCTATCTGTATAATCGGAAGTCATGCATTCCCCTACAACATCAATATAATACTTTGTTCTTCCTGTAATTTTTATCCTCCATGGACTCAGTGTCGTAAATCTAATAGTATCTCCCAACACATATCTTCGCAGTCCAGATGTATTGGTAATCAGAATTACATATTCTTTATCTACTTCTACTTGATCCAAAGTAAGTACTGTTGGATTTTCTTTTCCATATTCTTGAAATGGAATAAATTCATAAAAAGTTCAATGATCAGTAAACAATAACATATCATCAGTATCATTACTATCTTGAGATGCAAAATATCACTCAGAGGCATTATAAATCTGATAATATTTCATATTTTTATTTGGCATCAACGCTTCTAATTGTTTTTT
>CAZZEA010000017.1:7249-9184 GCA_964652925.1 uncultured Candidatus Peribacteria bacterium
GTACAGATGGATTGCCATTCCTCATCGAAAAAAGAATTCCAAATTTGGTCGAATTTCATGAATATTTTTTTTGCCTGTTTCTTCCAAAACTCTGTAAAGAAAATTAGACATCCATGATGGCTGACCACTTACTGAAGTTACATTTTGTTTTGTCGTAAGATCTATTGTTCTTTTTACTTTTTCTTCTCGATCATCTAGATAAGAAATATCTGGTCATGGTGTTTTAAATGCTTGTCCTATCCATGGCGATTCTTTTTGCAAAATTGCTGAAATAAATCCAACATTATCTTCTCAAGTAAATGGGTTTTTTACAAATCATCATCAAATCACCAATCATTTCCCTTGAAAAAATTTACTTTTTGGATTATTTCTAATATATAGACTCAACGATTCTAATCCTCCTCTAAAATGAGATGTTTTGAGATTTTCTTTGGTAATAGGAATATATTTTGCAGTTCATCATGTAGTTCCTGACGATGTAGCAAATCGATCTATTTTTCCCGGATAACTCACATCTCATTCACCTTTTACCATACGCAAAATCCATGGTTCAAAATCTTTGTAATGAAAAATAGGAACTAATTTTTGAAAATCTTGGATAGTTTTTATTTTTTCAAAATGGTATTCTTTGGCAAAAGAAGTTTTTTTAGCTTTTTTGATAAGATCAAAAAGAATTTTCTTTTGGTTTGCAAAAGATGGTTGATGAAGATCAGCATTTACAATTAAATACGCTTTGATAATTTTTTCTACAACACGTGACGGTAGATTAAATAGTTGTTTTGGAACGTTTACTATTTTTTCTGGGCTTTCCAACATATCCATCGATGCTTCCAAAAAATCAATTCCCATTTCCAATACATTTTTTGGAATACTGAGAACAATTTTTGGAGCAAGAAGAACTTTTTTGGATGCAATAAGTAATCTACTTTGAAAATCTTGGATTTTGTTTAGCATAAAATATTTTTATTTTTAAAATTTTTAAAATAAGCAGATTTTGTTGTATATATTGTTTGTGTAATTGCAAGAATTTCAAATAATTTTTATTTTCTCTTGTGAAAAGAGTTTAAAAATGTAAATATTAATCTCAAATGAGAGTTCTCTCGTAATAAAAAACAAATAAAATTCATCCATCATCAAGGCAGTATCGTATTGATAACTATAGTCTAATTAACATTGCATTGCTGCTTTTTTGCTACGAAAGATGCTGATTTAGTGATGATTTCCTTCTTTTATTTATTCTTTTTATTACTCAATTCATTAAGTCATTAACTTTAAAATCCAATTAAAGCAATAAAATCAAATTTTATATTATAAATTCAAAACATGAAATACCATTCGTCGTTGATCAAGAAGTATATTTCAGTACATGATACGCCAGAAAATATAGCACAAAAATTGATAGTAAAGACGTGCGAAATTGAAGAAATTATCGAAAGAAAAATTTCAGATTTAATTGTTATTTGATATGTAAAAAGTTGTGAAAAACATCCTGATGCAGACAAATTAAACGTTTGTATAGTAAATTGTTGAGATAAATGAGAATATCAAATTATCTGTGGTGGTAGCAATGTAAGAGCGGGAATTTATGTACCCGTTGCTCTGCCTGGAACCGTTTTTCCAAAAGCGGGAATCACGATTGAAAAAAGAAAAATGAGATGAGTAGAATCCAATGGAATGATTTGTTCCAAAGAAGAATTGGAAATCAATGAAGATCAAGAATTACATAGCATTTGGGATTTGGTTTTGGATTTAGACGATATTAGTGATGTGGATTTGGGAACACCAATTGCTGATAAATTTCCTTGGCTCAATAGTTATGTGTTTGATGTAGATAATAAATGATTGACTAACAGACCTGATCTTACAGGACATTTTGGCGCTGCTGTGGAACTCAATGCAATATACGAAGCAAAGGATATTAGTTTCAACAAGGTT
>CAZZEA010000018.1:0-8376 GCA_964652925.1 uncultured Candidatus Peribacteria bacterium
ATTTTTTTCTTCAACGGCATAATCAGAATAAGACTCTCCGTAATAATTATCATATCCGTAACCATATCAATTTACTTTTGATGATGTGCTTTGGAAATTTAATTTTTGGCTTGTTGCCAAAGAAGTATTTACTGCATCTACTCAAGCTGGCAAAAATCATTCGAAGACAACTTGATCTCTTGTTTCGGAAGCTACAATTTGATTATCAACAATCAATAGTTGTCCTACTTTTGCTTGTTGAACTGGAGGAAGATATGCTGTTATATTTTTGGGATATTTGAGATCTCTATAACTTATTTTTCACTTTCTATATTCTTCTTGTTCTTTTGATTTTAATGCTTGGATTTTGAGGTAATCTTGATAATCATAATACGTCCTTTTGATTGCAAATCATTCATCTCTTTCCAAAATTTCTTGAGTTTCGTTTAATTCGCGGCGTCGTCCGACCATAATAAACAGCTCAAGTTTCTATCTGCAAAGCAAAAGTATTCTTTTTATTTAATTTGGAGAAATCAATTATTTTTGTATAGGTAGTAAATTTATCTTTTGCTTTCAATATTTCTTGATGTACTACTTCGTCGTTTAGAACTAGTTTTGCAATGCGAGTTTTTTGTGGGATTGGAGCAAATTCAAGATAAGAAATCATTGCTCTCATAACCAAAATAGTATCTGTTGTAGAACCAAATCATCATCGTTTTTTCTGGCTAGTAAGCCACTTTATCATCATTTCTACAACTTGCTCTTGCTCTGTTGCATACGTTTTATTCAACAAAAACACTGATTCTATCATTTGTGAAGTTTGTTGAATTCTATTTGTATAAGCTTCTTTTCCGATGTATGCATCTCTTGGGTTTACTACAAGATCATCGTTTTGTACTTTTTGGATAATTTTCTTCGCATCTTCCAAAACGTTATCACGTTCTTTTTTTGAAAGATTGGTGTTTTGAGATAATTTTGCAAGCATTAAGGCTTGAGGAAGGAGCAAATCTTTGCGTTGATTTAATTCTTTTGATTTTGTTTCTTTGAGCAAAGTTCGCATTTTGTAAGGAACATATTCATTCTTACTTTGGTTGGCCAAAGAATCTATAACCATAATTCTCGTGGCAAGATCATATTCACAGAGTATTTTGCAATTAGGCATTTTATTGCGATACCATTCTGTTTGCAAGTAAGATCTCATATCTGAAATAATTTTTCCTGGTACTTTATATCCTATTTCCTGCAAATATCAGATAGTAGAAAGAAGATAACTTGTTGCTCGCATATTACTTGGAGATTTATCTTTGGTATCTGCTCGATACACCATTCATCAATCTCTATTTTGGAAGCTTGGCAATTCTACTATAAATTCTTGAATTACTTGATCCAAAGGTATTTCTTTCATACCATCATCTGATCATTCTCGACGTTGGATTTTTATTTTTTTGAGATCATAAGGTTCATTTAATTTGTTGTGAAGATTTTTGAGTAAAGCTATAGGAATTATTTTTGAAGATTTTTGTTCTAAACATCAATATGGATAATCTGACAAAAACGAAACACTTTGCAAAATATTTCCCATCAGACTTGGTGAATACATAATAGTTAATTTACCAGGGTAATTGATAATTCACTCAAGATTTATTGTTTCTTTTTCTGGTTTATCTGATCATTTACCAATAGTTGTAACTGTTTCCAATGTACTTGTTGGTACAATCTGTACGTATTTTTGTACAGTATCTTGCGCTGATGATAAGGTATCTTTTGCAGAAAATTCAATCTGACTTATTTGTTTATTTAAATCTTTTAGTTCGTCTATAGTAATTTCAAAATCGACAGTTTTAGATGCTCAATCTTGTATTTCTATTGTTTGCACAGGAGTTTTTATTTTTACATGAGAAGCTTTTAAAGTAACTTCGATTTTTGCTGGTTTACCAGTTTTGTTGATAATAAGTGGTTTTAATGTGATAATATCACCAGCTCAAAAAATCTGTGGTAAATTCTCTTGAATCATCAAATCTTTGTTGGTCATAATTGTTGTTTGAGTTACTCAAATTTGAGTTTCTGGACTTGTATTTACCAACATTTCTATATTCCATGTTGTCAGATTGTCTGGCAAAGTATCAGTCACAACTTGTATAATTCAATCTTTATCACTAGTAACATTTGCTGTCCAAAAAGCCGTATCTTTGAAAATTCATCTTTTCTTTTTGGAGTTTCATCACTTATTTAGCTCTCAGTCTCATCATTTTGATCCATCTGTTGGATCTTTGATTTCCAATTTTTCTATGAGATTCCAAAGGGATAAATAGGTATTTACTCATAGATATCTCTTCATATCAAAGAAAAATGCGTATGGATTTTTTTGTGGATTCCCTTTGAGAGCAAGGACACTTTGGTCAACTACTGCAATACTCGCATTGGCGTTTGCGATAGGTTTTCACTTTTCATCGGTAATTTTAGCAGTTATACTGATTTTTTCTCCAGGTTTGTATAATTTTTTGTCTGTGTCGATTTGGATATTTATTTTTTTGTAAGTAGTATCAACTTTAGTCATTCAAAGCGCTCTTTTGTAAATAGGCAAATCTCAAGAACCTTGTCCAAGTAAAAACACTTTTGTATAAATATTTGGGTAATAATTTTCTTTGATAGGAACTATGATTTGTGGCGAATACGAATCAATTTCTTGCACTCGATAATCCAAAATTCAATCATCTTTTTCTATTGAGACAAACATTTTTCATTGATTTACTGGTGATTGAACTGTAAATGTTTGAGTTTCTCATATATTTAATTTTACAGACTCTGCCATCACAGAAGTGACGCTATTATTGTCATTATTTCGCATCATATATTCATCGTTGTCTACGTATACTTCTTGACTAGAAACAAAAAATCTTTTGTCTGATCAAATATATCTAGCTTCTATTAGATATTGTCATCATTTTTTTGTTTTGATATTTTTCTGGATTTGTCATAAACTATCACTTGTAAGTGTGAAACCATCTATTTCTGTTTCTTTGAGTTCGTAATCGGTAAAAAATATTCCGTTTACTGATTGTTTTTTGACTGCTTGTCGATCTCTTTTGATAATTTTGATTTCTACTGAAGCATTGGTTTTTGGAGCAGCATTTCGATCGAGAACGATTCATTTAAGATCTATTCATTTTTCCAAAGATGTTCGATATGGAAGTTTGATACCAACATATCAATCAGTTTGATGAAGAACAACCGAACTGGATTTATTAACCAGATTTGATGTTTGTGGATCTACAATATTTACGTTGAATGTATAAATATATTCGTATCCTGTGTCAGATTTTGGGGTTTTGTATTGGATCATTCATTTTCATTGAGCATCGATAGAAAATTCCTCGTCTTTTATCCATTGATCTCCATTTCTACATTCTCATCGATAAAGACATGAAAAATATTCATATCATTTACCAAATTGGTAATCTGAATAGTCTTTTGCATCAAAGAAATAATTTTGACGTTGAATACTATAATTTCACTTTGCACTAGTAATTTTTCATCAGAAATAATAGCTTGCTCATATTTCGGCTTTGATTGTCTCTCCCATTTGGTAATCAGGTTTTTCTATAGCAACATCAGTTTTAAACAATGGTTTCTTGTATTCTTGCACATCTATCGGTATATTTACAACTACAATTCAATCTGATTGGAAATGATACATTCCTAGTTTTATATCTTTTGGTAAAACAAATTCTCCATTTATATTTCCATTTTTGTCTGGAGTCACTGTTCGCGTTTTTGTTGATTCCCAAGTGTTTTGGTCTATCATATTTATTGTAATTTTTTCTTTGAGACGCTGGTAACCTGTTGGTGCAAAATTTCTTCAAATTCATTTATAATACACTTTGTCTCCAGGTTTGTATATTGGTCTATCGGTATAAAAATACAAAAATGATTTGTCGTAAGAACTATATCATCCTATGTAATTGAAATCGTAATTCTCTGCATTATCCTCTGATTTTACGATAGCGAGATGTTCTCAATCTCTAGCAAGAACAAAATCTATACTACCTTCATAATTCATTTCATACACTTGTTTTTTGCTGTTGTATATTGGTTGTTTTGGTATTTCTCTGTATTTGGGTGAATTTCAATATCCGTATCAATCTCTGGAATATAAGATAAATCACATATTTTTGAGAATTTCTTTACCATCTATCGTTGTTGCAAAAAATATGGTTTTGTCGGTAGCGCGCTCCATTACAATACTTGCATTTTGTCTGAGATATACTTGGATTAGGTCTTTACCGTAACTCTCGTATTCTGGCCAAGTTTTCGCGCCTGGAATTTTCGCTTTTACCACAACAACGGGATGTTCTATTTCTTTTTTGAAAATATCTGCTTCAAGATCTATTTTGTTTGGCGTAAGAGACCAGTGATTGTTTTTTACCTTATATTTTCATTGTCGATATTCGCTACAAAAATCTTGTCCAATGGTTTTATTAGATTCCAAAAATGTTCTATACTGATCAACTGTCATCTGACAAACTTCCAAATCAATTTCTTTGAGATTTATTGTTTTGATATTTGAAACAATTTTGAGATTTGACGGAATTACATTTGTTTCTCTATTTAAAGAAGAATATAAGTATTTATCTTTTTGATCTATATCTTTGGTTGTGATTGTTTCTTTGGCTGAATTAGAAATTTTGTTACCAAAAACATCCGTCAGATTTGTTGTTGTCTGAATAGTATAGGTAGAAAAAGGATTTAATCTTGTGTGTACAACATACCCAACTTCTCACTGATTTGGTGAAGGACAATCAGATTGCTGCCAAGAACCTATTTGATCTACACTAGCAATATGCGCTTTTGGCTCTATGGAAATATGGTTTTTAATTATTCATCGGTTTCAGTTATCATCTCTATCTTCCAGTTTATTATTGGTATATAAACATGCTATATTATAACTTTGTGGCAATAGTCTTGTAACTTTGAGAGCTGAGGCTGTAGCAAATCTTTTCACCTCATCAGTACTCATATATTTATTGGCAAATTTTGAAATAGTAACAATATATTCTGATCATAAACTCAATGATTCTTGTACAACAATTTTTACTCATTTCTTATTTTGGGTTTTATCTTCATTCAATAAGTAGCTCAAAGAATATTTTGGAGATCCTCATTTTTGACTAGACAATTTTATCAAATCCTTTGAAAGAGAAACATTTTCAGAAAAATAAATATGAAATTCTATATTCTTTGATGGAATTTGTAAAATCGCATTATCATTATCACTGTAATCATTTCTTCGATCTCGTTCACCCCTTGTAATTTGCTCTCATTTTTCGTTCTTGTATTGTTGATATACCGCAATGTTTTCTACAAATTTAGTTGTATAAACAATTCTTCACATTCTTTTGGCAGGAGTGTTTCAATACATTGGCACCAATCATTTCTCTACTTCTATAGTGTAATTTTGATTGTAATGAAAATCTGAATTTACAAGACTAATGTTAAATTTCGTAAAATTTTTATCTATATTTTGGATTTTTATTTGTTGTTGTTTGTTGTTGTGAAATAATTTTAATTTGGCATATAATTCATCCAAAGAAACAGGAAAATTTGCAACAATTTGCAATCAAGATCTAGGATTCATACTGTCTGGTAAAAAAAGTGATAATTCTGGAGTTAAAAACTCTATATTCTCTTGAGCTTTTATTTGATTGAGAAATCACGAAATATTTTTGGTAGTAACTTGATATTTTGTAGATCATTGCCAGTGAGTTATTGGAATAAATTCAGCTACTCTGCTAGAAATCCATTTACAGGTTCACTCTGTTTTAGGAACAATATCTATTGGACACGGAAAAGTATCCTTTTGAGAAAGTGAGGTAAGCGGAACCATTGGTTTTGAATAAAAAACCGTCAATGTTTGATATAGGTTATCTATTTTTCATTGAGGAGAAATTTTGGTAATTTTCGCAGATCATGTAGCATAATCTTGATCAGAAAATTTTTGAAATACAGTATCTTGAAAAGAATTTTCTTGAAAATAAAAAAATCATCATACAGACAATCATAAAATTAGTACAACTCCAATGATCCAGGGCCATTTTTTTACCAAATTTTTGATATACTTTTTCATACAAAAGAAAAATAGAAAATAAAGTTATTGCATTGATAAGCATTTGTTAGAAAAATGGAAGATGGTATTTCCCTTAATTTAAAAAAATCTGGAACCCACTTCCAGATTTTCTTAAAAATATTTTTGTGATTATTTTCTCCAACCCTTTCCATCATTCTTGGCATTTGAGGTTTTCCTTCTGCTACAAAAGCATCAAATTCATCAAGTTGATCTTGAGCAACAAATGTTCTAATTTCTGCCATGTGTGCTTTCCAAAGTGTTTCAATTTGGGATTCAATTTCTGTTTGAGAAGTTCCTGATCATGTACGAAATGATTGCATAAGATCTTGCATTTTTTGTTGTTGATCGTCTCTGATTTTTTCTAATTGCGTCTTTTGATCAGCAGTCAAAGATGATTCATCAATAAATTGCATTTCTCTGTTCATTCCTCTTTCACCTCTCATTCCTCCAAAATTTCCTTTTCCGTCAAATCCTCTCATCATGTCATTTCCTCTCACTCCTCTTCCGTCAAATCTATCGAATCATCCACTAATTCTTCCCGCCATAAAGACTAAAGTAAGTGCAATAATTCACAGGATAATACTTCCTGCAAGTAAAAATGGTTTTTGATTATTCATTGATTTTTTTATCAAATAAAAGCGTAAATAATCTTACGCCTTTAGTATAATGAAACGATGTAAGAGTGATGTAAAAATTTATTGAAATTTAATTATAAAGGTAGTACCTTGCTTTTCCTTGCTTTGAACATCTATTTTCCAGCCATACATATCAACTATTTTCTTTACCAAAGAAAGACCTATTCCTGATCATTCTTGATTTCTTACATTGCCTACTTGATAAAATCTATCAAATATTTTTTCAATTTCTTTTGCGGGAATACCTATTCCTGTATCTTGTATTTTTATCATTCAATCTGCTATAGTAATAGTTACTTTCCCTCATTTTTTATTGTACTTGATAGCATTGGAAACCAAATTTCCCACAAGCATATCAAAATATCCTCTATGAACATGAAGAATGAAATCAGATTCTTTTTGTATACTGAGAGAAACTCATTTGCTTTTTGCTATTTGTATATATTGGCTAACAGTACTTTCTATTTCTTGAGCAACGTTTAATGGTTCCTTGTTTTCATCATATTGAATCACTGATAAATTCACTAACGAATCTAACAAAGTGTTCATTTTATTTATTTCTTTGATACTTTCATCAATTGCTTTTTGATAGTGTTTTTTCGCCAATGAGAGCTGGAGATGGCTTTTGATAACAGACAATGGAGTTTTTAGTTCATGCCCTGCATTGAAAATAAACTGTTCCATATCTTGGATATTTTCTTCTATGGGAACAAACATTCTCCCCACAAACCAATAGATTGCACGGTAAAACAGAAGAGAAAGAAGTCAAAAAAACACCATAAATAATAATCCATCTCTTACAATATCGGATATTTGCATATGCACTGGCACGAGGAATAATGATTCAAGCGTTTCGCTGGTCTGTTGTTTTACATACAGGAATCTATTTTTATTGTAGATAATACTTCCCTTATCGTTGTTATCTTGTACTACTATTTGAAGGATATCTTTGGTAAATTCATCATCTCATAATGAAGAAGAAACAATAGTCTGAGTTTGAGGATTATATAGTATTACATTTCCTCCTTTTAATCTCCAACCTCTGGATTCTTTCCCGAACATTGGCATGTGAGGTGTTCACATCATAGATTCTGCCATCATATTTTGTTGTAATTTACGTCTTGGAAAGATTTCTGTTTCTATGTCTTGAATTTCTCTATTTGCATAATCAAGGTATCTTCCGATCAAGAAAACTATTTGCAATCCGGTAACAACTCCAAAAAGAATAAGCGTAAAAATTATACTTAGTTTTCTTTTCTGTCTTTTGAGTTGATCTTGATTGGTGATGTGCATTGTCTTAATAGTAAGATGATTAAATAGTCGCATAGTGAAATAGATTTCTTATATTTCTCTGGATCTCTGTATATTGATTACTTAATAACATAGCCAAATCCTTTTTTGGTTTCTATAAATGTTTTACCTAGTTTTTTACGAAGATATCCTATATATACATCGACGCTTCTGGAAAACATATGGTCGTCAAAATCTCATCGGACTTTCTCAAAAAGCGTCTTTCTATCAACTAGCATTCCTCTATTTTGGAGAAGATATTTGAGTAAATCAAATTCCAAGGTTGATAAAGAAACTGATTTTCAACTTCTTTCAACTGTTCTTTGAGGAAGGTTTATGGTCACGTTT
>CAZZEA010000019.1:0-5181 GCA_964652925.1 uncultured Candidatus Peribacteria bacterium
TGAAGGAAGGGCTGGAGGTGATAGTGTTATTTGAGCTCATACCAATTGGAATAATACACCAAGTGTAGGAATTTCTTTGATGGGAAATTTTGATATTCAAAAACCATCTGCCGAGCAAATAAAAAGCTTGGCGACGCTTATTGCTGCTTTAAGTAAAAAATATAATATAGATCCAACAGCAAAAGCAGATTATCATAAAGTAACAACTGAATCACCATATATGAAATCAAGTCAAGCTGGTACAATTGCTGGTCATAGAGATGCAGGTGTTACTTCGTGTCCAGGTAAAAATCTTTATTCACTTTTGCCTCAGATAAAAACGATGGCGGTACAAACTATGGCAAAGGGCGTGCTGGTTAGTTCTTCTAATGTTATGAAAACAGTTCCTATAGTAAAAACAATTCAAAAAACAGTATCAAATACAAAACATTGACTAAATCTTCTCAAAGATCGAAAACCGGCTTATGATAAAATCTCAGAGACTTTTCAAAAAGAATATATCAAGAAAAAATGAACAAAAAAAGCGACAACATCAATCAATAAAATTTCAGGTAAAGTGAGTATTGATGAAGTAAAACAATATTTAAATTCTGATATTTCTGTACTTTTATATGAACTATCCATGGATTTTGTACATTGGGATGTTGTTTGTTCATCAACATGTTCTTTTATTACTCCTTCTTGAACGTATCAATCAAATTCAGCCAATATAGAAATTGCAGAGTGAGGCTTGCTTTTGCAGGTGAATGGCAAAAAATACATAGAGTCAAAAATAAACATCCAAGCAAAAGCAGATGAATTAATAGAAGTAAAAAATTATTCTAGAGTATCTTATTATAAAGTTCCTTGGAATACATTTTATGGTAGCCTCGCATTTTCAAGATGACAGATAAAAAATCTTAAAACTAGTAAATTTGAAAATAGATATATAGTTGTTAACACGCTTCCATTCCATCAATATCTTAAATGAATAGTTGAAACAAATGATTCTGAACACAATGAAAAAATAAAAACAATGAATCTGGTTTCAAAAATGTATGCCTTATTTTATATGAATCCAAAAAACAATCATCCATCTATTCCAGTTTGAGTTTCTTATACGGCAATAGATAGTCCTGAAATGTTTCAAAAATATGTTTGAGCGGGTTTGGAAAAAACATTAAAAATGGTACCTAGTTTTGTAGATTCTCAAAAAAATGAAATTCTTTTATATGATAATTATGTGCCAATTTTACCGTATTTTAATTGTTCTGCTTGATTTACCTGGTCAGCAAAAGATAAGCGATGATGGTCTGATACTCCATATCTTGTTTCAAGAGTTGATATAGAAAAATGTAGTGATTTTAATGGTCACTGAGTATGACTTAGTGGAAAATGAGCTCAGTTTTTTGCTCAAAATTGATGGACATATAAAGAAATTTTAAACTATTACTATCCTTGAATACAAATTGTCACATTGTAATTTTGGAAGGACGTTGTTTTACCAGCGTCTTTTTTCACATAGTATTTATTTGCTTATTGTAAAAATGAAATCAATTCTGGATAAATTATTTACGGGAAACAAAACTGATGCTTATGAACACATTATCAAAGAATATCATCGTAAATGATGGGTTGTTGCTAATTATTTATATTTTGCAAATATTACAGGGAAACATCTTTTTGACTCGTATTCTTCTTATGTAGATAAAACAATTTTTGAAGAAGCATTAAAAGATGATTATAAAATTTTAGCGCCTTCTATAATTGCTCCTGCATACAAAAAAGCTTTACTAGAATCCGATATTTTGTTGCCAGATGGTATAGCGTTGCAATTATTTTATCGATTAGCAGCTAAAAATAGAAAAATCAAAACAAAGAAAGAGTGGTTAGATAACTTGAATTGAACAGATTTTGGTCTATTTTTCATCGATCGATTGCAATCAGAAAAAGGTAAGGATAATGTTGAAATTTATTTGTATGGTACATATCCCGGAATATTGGAAAAAACAAAAACATTCTTACAAGAGCGTTGATTTTGTATTGCGTATGCTCAAGATGGTTTTACCAATTTTGATTGGGAACAAGTAAGTGAAATTCGTAAAAAAAATAAAAAACAATATGCTGTTTTGTTGGTTGCACGTACAACTCCGGAATATCCAATTCAAGAGCTACGAGCTTGGAGTAATCAAGATAAAATTATCAAAAATAAATTTTTAGTTTTCAATCAGTGAGGTACTTTTGATTTTTGGGCATGAGTGCAAAAAAGAGCTCCAAAATTGCGAAGAACCTATAAAATAGAATGGTTGCGAAGATTAATAACAGATCCCAAAAGAAACTATAAAAAAGTAATAGATACGATTATGATTATAAAGTATATTTTCTCTCATTTACTATTGAAAAACAAATAATTTTTTGTACAACCACAGTAAAGAATTTAGTCATAAAAACTTCTTACATATGCATATTATAGAAGAGAAAAAAATATATCAAGACTCAGAAAAATATATTGACATACAACAACAGTTGCATGATGTTATACAATTTTCTTTGATAGTTGAAATACAATCAGAAAAGTTTATAGAATTTCAAAAAGATGTTATCAATGAATTTGTAGCAGATTTTGTAGATTGAATTAAAAATTCTGAAGACATTTATGACACTGATGCTATCAGAATAAAATGTGAAAATGCGCTACAAGAATTAAATACAAAACTCAAAACATTTGCAGATAAAGTTCGTGATATTGAGTATTTCCCTATCAAATGATATGTTCAACTTATTCTTGGTACAACGCTTATTTCTTCAATGATAGGAAATACAACTGTAATGATTTTAAGAGATCGTAAGATTTATTATACACTTACAAATTCTACTAAGATCAAAGGAAAAATAGACTTATTTTCTGAATTTATAGAATGAGATTTAGAAAGCTGAGATGAATTAATCTATGTATGAACAAAAATATCTGATGTTTTGGATTCTTATGATGTTAAAGATATAGAACAAATTCTTCAATCAGAAGAAAGTAGTGTTATAGGTTTTATGGATGAGGTTTTAACATCAAGAGTAGAACAAGAAAGTTTGTGATTCTTAATGTGATATACCATACAGGGTATGATGAAAAAAGCTAAAATTTGAACTACTATTTCTTTGGGTAAATTTGCATGACAACTTTGATTTTTACAAGAATGGAAAGAAAAATTTTTCAAAAATAAATATCAAGTTACTGTTGGTATATTAAGTTTGTTTATAGCTTTTATGTTATATAGCTTAATCAACCAATTGTTACAAAAACCTGAGTGAGAAGTTTATATTAATCCACAATGAGTGACGGTTGATCTTACTATAGATGACATCAAAAAAGATATAGTTTTTTTTAAATCTATGGATCCTACGTGAGACGAAAAAGCAGTTAAATATCAAGAAATTGTCAATAAAATAACTATTTTAGAAAAGAAAGGAAGATGGGTTGAGGATCTACAACAATTACAAAAAATACTTAAATCTGACTATTATAAATGATTTAATATTATTACGGTTAATAACCTTTCTCAATTCGATGATCCTATTTTGGGAAAAAAGTCTACGCTTATTAATTTTAATACGAGTGAAAAAACTAAACTTTGAGATTTACGTACTATAGAATATTCAAAAGATATTCTCGTTGCATGATCAAAAGCTTCATTGCTTTGAGTAGTAAATGAAAATAGTAGAGGATCGTTGGTTGGCTATAATATCGATGATGTAGTAGAAAATTGTAGTTTAAATCTATTAAAAAATTGATTCTATTGTTATACCACAAATGGTAAAATATATGTGATTACGAGAGCGGGTATTGAGTCGGTAACTACTGCTGATCCAGATTGATTCCCTATGACTATAGGATGAATAGGAACTTATGGAAAATCAAATATGTATGTGTTTTCAAAAAATGTTACTAATTTATCAGATAGTACTTTGGTAGTTAGATATCGTAATACCCTTGGATCTCAGTCTATTTACCAGCAATGACAAAAATATATGATAGCTACAGATTTGGCTACATGATTGAATTTTTGATCAGGTTTCACTACATTTACTATCGATGTTAATTTTCTTTGATGGTCTCAGGGTAAGTTATATCAATTCCGAAGAAATCCAGCTACGTCATTTAATTTAGCATATCGTGAAATTAAATTGTTTTGATGAGATACAAAAACAATGAAATTGTCAGACAATGTTAAAATAATTACTCCTTCAAATTCTAGATATGTGTATTTGTTTGACAGAGATAATCAAATCTTTATGGTCTACGAATCTCGTCCCCTCAAAACAAATGATCAATATGCAACAAATTATAACCTAAATTACTTGTTTAGTTTTGCATTCGATTTATGAACGAATAAAGTTGTAGATGTTGCTATACCAGATGAGCTAGGAAATAGACCAGAATTATATGCACTTACTCAAGAAGGTATCAATAAAATTCAACTTCATGAATTTATAGATAGTATTAAAAATAACAACGTACTCAAACAAGTGAATCAACAATAATATCAAAATATAAAGAAGAAAATCCTGGGAGAAATCTTAGGATTTTTTTTCTTATTTACTTGTAAACTTCGTGCAAATTAGTATATAACAAACAATAGAATTCGGATTTTTTATATTGTTTGAATTGTTTATAATGAAATCAGTATCTTCACAAGAACTTAGAAGTCTACGAGACAAATTTCGAGAATCTAAGCAGCACAAATATCTTCCAGAAGTGTCTCTCATTGCAGACAAAGAAAGTACCGCGATGTTTAATGTAGCAGGAATGCAACAACTTATTCCTTATCTTATGGGGAAACCCCATGACCTTGGAAAAAGAGTTCATAATATCCAAAGATGTATTAGAACAGTCGATATAGATGAAGTAGGGGATGCTTCGCATCTTACGTTTTTTGAAATGATGGGAAACTGGTCACTTGGTGATTATTTCAAAAAAGAAGCAGTAGAACGAAGTTGGGAGTTTCTCACTAGTCCAGACTACCTTGCAATCGATCCAAAAAAGCTTGCAGTAACCGTATTTCAAGGAGATGAACATACACCAAAAGATGAAGAAACAGCAACGTACTGGAAAAACGTAGGTGTGACCGCAGACAGAATTTCATATTTGCCAGCAAAACATAATCGATGGAGCCCAGGGCCAGTTGGACCATGCGGACCCGATACAGA
>CAZZEA010000019.1:5199-8101 GCA_964652925.1 uncultured Candidatus Peribacteria bacterium
TCCCCCTGCAGGAAGTAATGTAGAAAACGATGAAGACAACTGGATGGAAATTTGGAATAATGTATTTATGGAATTTTATCGTGACGAATCTGGAACGCTTACTAAGCTCAAACAACAAAATGTGGATACCGGAATGGGATTTGAAAGAATGTGTAAGACCTTACAAGAGAAAGAAACGGTGTATGAATCAGATCTTTTTCAACCAATACTTACCTCTATCGAACACCATACCAAACTTGCATACAAAGATCACCAAAGAAGAATGAGAATTGTTGCTGATCATCTCAGAACTGCAATAGTTTTGATCAATGATGGATGTATTACTTCCAATGTAGGAGCGGGATATGTGCTTAGAATGATTATTAGAAGAATGTATTATAATCTGATATTACTCAATGATTCTGTGGCTGATGGATATGAATCGTTCTTTAATGAAATTATTACCTTTGTAGGCACACAACGTACATTATCTAATCCTGCTGCTATTTTCAAGGGACTCAAAGATGAATTAGCTCAATTCAAAAAAACCATAGCAAACGGAACGAAATTATTACATCAAATGATAGAGAAAAAACCAGCTCAACTAGCAGGTAAAGATATTTTTATGCTCTACGATACCTATGGATTCCCGGTTGAGCTTACCAGGGAAATTGCCAGTGAAAAAGGGATTAAACTTGACGAAACCTGATTCCAAAAATCACTCGAAGAAGCGCGTGAAAAATCTCGTCAATGAACCAAAGAAATGTTCAAAAAAGGAATTGATCGATCCAAATATTTAGAAGGAGTACAACCAACCAAGTTTATTGGTTATGATCAGACAAACTCGGAGTCTCAGAAGCTAATCAAAGATTTCGAGGTAGACGGACAAAGAGTATTAATCTTTGATCAAACACCATTCTACGCAGAATCTTGAGGTCAAACCTGAGACAAAGGAAAAATAATCCTCGATGATTGAAGTGAGATAGAGGTGATCGATGTAAAAAAATATGAAGAAGTGTTTTTGCACTTGGTGAAGTAGTTTATTAAAAATAAGTGTCTTCCTATATCTTATAAGCCCCGCTGTGACAGCGCGGCTTTTTTGTTATTTTAAACTATGAATATAAGCTATCATTTCTTTTTTCAAATTTTTCAATTCTGATTTTTTCAATTTCATCTTTTGCAATTCATTTATATTCAGCTATCGCATAGATTACTTCTTGTACATCAGCAAGTTCTTCTGCTATATTTGTTCAAGAAAAAAGTTCATCAGCTTCTTCATGAAGTTTTTCTCCGAGTTTTTTTCGATATTCTTGCTCATCAGCAATATGAGTGATTGCTTGTTCTCATTTGCTTTCAATAATTTCAGGAATTCTATCTCTAACGAGTTTGTCGTAATACATACGGAAAAATAAAAAATAAAATATTAACTAAGGTTTCTCTTTTTAATCCAATTTATCCAAAATAAAATTCCAATCAGAAACGCTATCCCTGATATCTGGAGAATCCACATAATCATAAACCATTGGAATCCTCATAAAAGTATAAGAATAATATAAAATAATCCCGCCAAGATAAACGTGATAGCACCCACAATTTCAAATTTCCAAGAAATAACCAAAAGAATAGTCAGAATAATAGCTGGTATATTATGCATAAATAACGCTATAACCGTCTGCCAAAAATTCAATCCATTTCTGAAGACATCCAATGACATCAACGCCAAAAAACAAATGAAAATAATAGAGAGAACTCTAGGTGTCCAGTAGAGATACTTGTTTATTGGTTTTCTTTTCATGGGAAATGATAAGAAAGTAAACAATGATTTTTATATGTATTTAATCAGGTAAAACAAGAAATGTTTTCTTTAGAAAAACGCTCAAATAATGAGCGCTAAGTACAATAGTTAATGTTATTTTTCTTGTGTTTGGTTTCTACGTAGTGTATAACGAACGAGAAGTCCAAACAAAAGAAGTAGAGAATAGATAATGATAGGAATGATGCTAGGGAAATATTGACTAACAAATATCCCCGTAAATACTGAGGAAATGATAAATATTGCATTATTGGTCTGTTTATTCTTTTTTCTCCAGAAGAATCCAAAAAGAAATGCAATAACATAAAAGATTGGTGTTTCCCAAGCGATTTTCGGTATGCCAATAGGAATAGAGATACTATCTTCTTCTATCTTATCGTTTTCCCTTATAAGATAAAACGATTTATCATACCGCTGTTTTTTTAAACCCCACCTATCATAACGATTGTCAGAACATTCTTTAAGCTTGCTACTACCATTATTCCAGGCCTCTAAAACGTTTTTACTATTATGTTTGCTAAATAATTCTTCAGATATTTCTATCTTTTCAATTTTCTCTACCAAGAAAATACCTTCATCTGTTTTTAGCGCACTAAGTTCTTTGTTATCTTGTGCAAATATAGTACAAGATAAAATAAACATAAAGCTAATTGTTAATGGTGTTTTCATGATTCTTTCTGTTTTGGTTATTTTTTCATTTTTTTTACATAGCTTTTATATCAATCAAAATTTAAAAGTCAATATGATTGTAAAAATATGATTATAAAAAAATCTCTTGCATTTTCTTATTTGTTTTTTATATATGGGAATATTCCCATATTTATTATATAAGAAAAAATAATGGAAAAGGGGAGAAAGAAAAAAATAAGATGTATAGAGTTTTGTCCAGATGTCTGTATGTTTCAACCGTTATGATGTTGATCGAAGATGTCAGATAAAGAAGTAGTTCTAAAAAAAGATGAAATAGAAACCCTTAGACTCAAAAATATTGAGTGATTAGATATCGTATCTGGAGGAGAAAAAATGGAAATTTCCAAGTCAACCTTTGCGAGAATCTACGAAAGCTGTATCGATAAAATTGCCGATGCGATCGTGAATGGGAAAAGAATT
>CAZZEA010000020.1:0-4629 GCA_964652925.1 uncultured Candidatus Peribacteria bacterium
TGATTCAAATCACATCTTCATCCACAAATATGTTTCAGCGAAGGGTTTTATCTTTTATATCAGCAAACAGAGATTCTTGATTTGTTCCTAAAGCAGCGGTATTAATTCCAATATTAGCAAATTGTTTATAAAGATCCAAAAGCTGATTCATATCTACATAAAGAACAGCCAGACTATTTTTTGAATATCCTTTTAATTTTCTTTTTCCTCATTCTATTTGAGGATTTCCAAGACTGATCTTTGTTTGATTATCAGATTGCTCGAGATAACATCAGATTTTTTGAATATTTTGAACAACAATATCGTAGCCTACTTTGCCTGGTTGTTGAACACTAGTGATTTGCGACCCACTGAGCATTGGTTGTGTTTTTAACCATTCTCCTACCAGTGGAAAATATGGTTCAAGATCGGTAAATAGATCTTTATTATCAGAAATAATTGTTGCTCCAAGATTAAACATATTTGATCCTTTACTAACAATAATAGCTACATTATTTGCCAAAAGTTTTTGAAGAAGCTTGTTTTGAACTAAATCTGATCCTAATTGGTCTGATTGTATATTTCCCAATAATATTTTTCACAATTCTAAATAGGCTATTGTTGATTCTTTGAGGAATGAAGTAAACTTTGGACTAAATGAAATTTCTAATCCTGTTTGTTGTTGACTCAAAAGAGCATATGCTGCAAAATCAAACCTACCGTTCGAATCTGAAGAAATATTCATTATCAAATATTTTGTTGAATCCAACAAAGAGGTATATTGTTGAGAAATTATATCACTATCTTTACTAGAAATAATACTCAACGAGCTTTTTCTAATTTTTTCAAGATAGTTTTCTAATTCTGGTTGATGAAACAATGCTTTCTCTAAAGTTGGCTTTGTATATGATTGGATAATTTTATGTGGTCCAAAAACATATTGACCATCATCCAAGCGAAGATATGTAAAAATAGTTTCTTCCTCAGGGTTAATCGTTTTGAGGAAATTTTCTGGCAAAAATTCTGATCTTGTTTGTAAAAAAATCATTTGATCTCAAGAGAAAGTTTCGTCTTGAACAATAATCATTACCTTAATTTGTTGGAATTGTTCTTGTACTGCTTGAGGGATCTCAACAAAGATATTTGTGTTGCTTTGGATATTTTTTTCTGCTCGATTAATCATTACTTGCTCCATTCCTGTTGGAACATATTGAAAAATTTCAGGAAGGACTTTTCTTTGGGTAAGATATACTCATCAAAAAAGAACACCTAGAAAAATACCAATACCAAGAACAGTAAAAAACCTCTTTGATCTAAACATATTTTTTATTTATTATCTAAAAGCATTATATGCTACCAAAATTTCATCAACAGTTTCTTCTAGTGTTTTACCTATAGAATCAACTATGAGATCAAAATTTTGAGGATCCTGATAATTTATTCCATAAAGATTAATATATCTTTGAACATCTTCTTCATTTCTTTTTTTGGTCTCCTGATATACTTCTTCCCAAGATGTATAATTATCTGTTGCTCTATGATCATTGAAAATTCTTTTTGCAGCAGATTCGTCATCAACAGAAATAAATACCTTAAATGATTTCGGTTGGCAATAATATCAGAGTCTACTTTCCAAAATTATTTTTGCATTGGGATCCAAGTTTTTTTGGTATTCTTCGTATTTAAGATCAAATTCTTTTTGGTTTTCTGGAAGTTCTCAAAGTTTATTAAATTCAACAATATTTATTCACATTTCTTCAGCAATTTTTCTTTTCATTTCTCAGATAGAAATATATTCATATCAAAGTTTTTCTGCTAATGCTTTGGCTGTTGTTGATTTTCCACTTCCAGCTTTTCAAGTGATGGTTATGAGCATAAGATAATTGTGAAAGCTTATAAAAAATTTGCAATAAAAAACAAACAAAATATATTAGGCATTAAAAACAATTTCTGATGATTTTTCTCTAGAATTTGATTGTCTTTCTTTTGCTTCTCTTTTTGCTGAAACTAAAACTTTTGCTAAACGAAAGTTTATTTGATCTGATTCTTGTTTTGAATATCAACAATAACTTTCTTTATTTTTTTCTTCAAAACTATCCATAACATTTAAGAGCTCAGTCATTTTAAAAAAAACATAATAAAAGATTTAAACATATGTCTACATCGAAGCCAATTCTTTCCACAATTTTTCTTCTTCTTTACTTAATTTTTTTGGGATTTCTACTTTTGGAATCAAGTAGAGATCTCCTTTTTTTGTAAAAATTCCTCCTTTTCCAAATCCCTTTCCAGATATTTTTACCATATCTCAAACTTGAGTAGCTTTTGGGATTTTTACTTTAAGCTTTCCTTCTGGATGTTGTATTTGTTTTTCTCATCAAAGAACAAGATCAAAGATAGTAACCGGGACTTTGATATATAAATTATCTCATTTTCTTTTATATAAACTAGAAGTCTGAATATTTATTTTAATATATAAATCACCATCATATCAATTTAATCATTGGTGTCATTTTCCTGCAAATTTAATATATACACCATCATTTATTCCTTCTGGTATTTTGACTTCGATAGTTTCTTTATGATTTTCAAATGGAGATTTTACTGGTTTTCCATCTTTAGTATATTCATGTCAAACTCATCAACACTCTGGACAAACAGTCTGACTTTGCATCATACCAAACGGAGTTTGCACCGTTCTTGAAACTCTTCCTTTTCCTTTACATGTACTACATTGTTTTTCATCAACACCAGACATTTTTATTTTTCTCGTATAAGCAACTTTTTTTGTTACTCCCAAAAATCATTCTTCAAAAGAAATTTCTATAGCAACTTTGATATCTTCTCCACTAAATGATTCTGCTCTTGTTTGTTGTCATCCAAATCCACCACCAAACATATTTCAAAAAATATCTCCAAGATCTACTCCTCAGAAATCAAATCCTCATTGTCCTCCTCCAAATCCTCCAAAACCACCAAATCATCAATCGCCTCAACCAAATCATCAAAATCCTCAGCTACGATAGGCATCGTATTGAGCTTTCTTTTTTTCATCTCCAAGGGTTTGAAATGCTTCGTTGATTTCTTGGAATTTTGCTTTATCTCATCCGCGGTCGGGGTGGTGCTTTACTGCAAGCTTTTTGAAAGCTTTTTTGGCTTCTTCCGCGGTGGCTGTTTCGGGAATCCCTAATATCTCATAATAATTCTTTTTTGGGTCAAAATCCATACTATATTAATGTTAGATGTTAAATGTTTGATGTTAAATTATTATAATTCTGAGCAAATTTAAAACTTAAAATTTATAATTTAAAATCTAAAACGCAAAGCGTTTAAAAATAGCACTTTTTTTATCGAGGTGATAATATAGGAAATTTTCATAAAAAATCAATCTGATTTCATTTTTACTTTATATATTTTATTTTTATTATTGTATTGACTTTTTTTATTAAATAATTATATATTCTATGATGGCTGAAATGCTAATTTTTTGCATATTCATTGCCTGGTCTTTAAAAGATAGGTAAACAAAAATTAAATTAACATAAACTAAATTAATCACTATGAAACACTTTGCTTTAACACTCGTGCTTCTATTTTTGGGAATATCGGTTTTTTCGCAAATTGATGTTACTCAAAATATTAGCTGTCATGATGGTAATAATGGAGAATTAACCGTTACTACTACATTGATTAATACTCCTTACACGTATGTTTGGAGTAGAAATGGTATACCGATACCATCTCAAACTCAAAAAGTTGCTTCTGGTTTGGATGCTGCTTTGTATTCGGTAATTGTCACTGATGCTACTTTGGCAACAGAAACGTTTACCTATACATTGGAGAACCCTCCTGCAATCACTGCAGCATATGCGATAGTTCCTAATTCCAATTGGCCAGCGCCAAATGGGAGGATTACTATTACTGCTAGTGGTGGAAGCGGATGGTTTACCTATCAAGCAATTGATAGTACAACTACAGAATTAATTGTACAAACAACAAATGTTTTTGATAATCTTTTTTCAGGAACGTACTTTGTTACGATTACTGATGTAAATGGTTGTATGAGACAAGACACTGTTGTTGTTAACGAATTGGCAGGAATTACTACAACTTTTGATATTGATTATACTGCTTGCTATAGGAGTACGGCGCCAATCAGTGATGTAAGACCAGTTTTAGTTCCTGCTAATTTACCTGCACAAGTACAGTTCCCAGAAGATACGGTTACCATTGTTGAGTTACTTCCTGTGGCTCGTTATAGAACGAGCGTGTCAGATACAGTTACAAGTTTTTCTTCTGAGGTTCATCCAGGAAGGAACATCTTTAAAATCGTAACTAACGACAATAAAGGGTTTCGTTATTCTTGGGTTGTTGACAGTGTAATTACGCCTATAAAACTCTCTTACATACAAAGGAATATTTTATGTTATGGAGATAATACTGGTAGAATTACTGCTGTTGCTGAAGGAAGTTGGGGTGAATTTGATTATACGATTACTGGTCCAAATGGATTTTCTAGCAACAACGATGCAGTGACTGACTTGTTTGCTGGGAGATATATTATCCATGTAGAAGATTCTACGGGATGTTCTTTGGATCAATCGGTAACCATTCTTCAGCCTAATTCGCCTATTCAAGGAGAATTACTAGAAA
>CAZZEA010000020.1:4639-7887 GCA_964652925.1 uncultured Candidatus Peribacteria bacterium
CCAATGATGGTTCGATTACTGCCAACTTTAGCGGGGGAACTGGTCAGCTAAGCTATCTTTGGGACAGTGGACAAACTACTGCTTCCATTAGTGGATTAGCTGCTGGAACCTATACGTTAACAATTAATGATGAAAATGGCTGTACACTTACTCCGCCAGCAGTGATAATTGATGAACCAACAGAATTAACTGTGAATGGGATTCTTCAACAGGTAAGTTGTTATGACTATAATAATGGTCGTATTCAAACAACACCTGTTGGAGGCAATGGAGGATATGTTTACACATGGGAACAGAATGGCGTCCTAATGAATTACAATGATGCTATCATTTCTAATCTAAGTCCTGGTGTATATAGTCTTCATTTGGAAGATAGTTTAGGATGTGATTATTACAATTCCTGGACTATTACCCAACCATCGAATTTCCAATTTGAATTTGTAAACACACCTATATCGTGTAATGACGATTTAGGAACCATACGAATTCACAACTTGGAAGCTTTTGATCTGGATGTAAGGGTAGGTGGCATAATTCAGACTGTTGCTTTTGATGACACTACAAGCTTTGCTGATTTACCTATTGGTGATCATCTGGTAAGAATTTCAAATGGTACATGTGATTTTGATACTGTAATCACTTTTATACAACACCTACCGTTAGTTCTAACAATTAATCCAACCCATAGTTTATGCTATGATGGACGAGGTAGTGTTGAAATAAATGTATCAGGAGGTACTTCAGGGCCAAATAGCACTTTAGTGCTTGATGGAACTAATTATCTAAACGTCGATACTACTGTTACAATAATTACTCCTGCAAATAGATTTATCATTGATAGACTCAAAGCAGGTTCTTACGATATAACAGTTACCGATGACAATGGATGTCCCTCTGTAGGAAAGATTATTATTGATCAACCTAATCGCCCTCGAGCATTCTTTTCAACAAAAAATACAACATGTCCTGAGTGCGAAGATGGTAAGGCTTCAGTTATTTATGTTATTCCTTTCCAAGAACCCTATATCTATTTTTGGAATACTGTTCCTGTACAAACAACACAGGAAGCAGATTCCTTAGTTGCTGGTTGGTATTATGTTATAGTGACTGATGTTAATGGATGTGTTGTTCGAGACTCTGTAGAAATTTTTGCAGGTACTGGTGTTGGTATTCCCAATCTTGTCACTCCAAATAACGATGGACACAATGATGTATTGGATGTTAGTATGCTTTGTTACAATGCTAGCGCAATAACATTGGTTATACAAAACAATCTCGGTGAAACGGTTTTCCAATCAACAGACCTTTCACAAACTATTTGGGATGCAAAAGATAAAAATAGTAATCTTGTTGCTTCCGGATCGCTTGTTTATTTATACTTAAAAGTTGTTAAACAAGATGGAACGGTAAGAGAACATAGAAAAACTATTACGGTTTTGTATTAGTACTAACCAACAAAAAACAAAATTTATGAAAACAAAATTCAGACTTTTCCTTTTGTTGGTAGTGCTTATATCAACGAAAGGGTTCGCTCAATTAGGCGCTGGCTATGATCCTTATCTAGTCAATCCAAGTTTGGGTGGATACAATGAAATGGTAAAACTCGGCACTCTGTATCAAACAGAAATGACTGCCTACGATTATCATCCAAAATCATTTATTTTTTGGGGAAGCTCTCCATTCAATGGACAACGGGTTGCAGGGGGATTTAAGATTGCTTCGCAAGAAGGTGGTGTGCTACAAAACCTTTCTGCAGAAGCTACCTTTATTTACCATGTACCTATTGGTGGATCCAAACTTTCGTTTGGACTGAGTGGTGGGTTTAACCAATTACAACTGGTGAGGGATCGGGTAGAAGCGCACGATATAGACGATCCGATTTTGCAGGGCGCTGAATCGGGAAATTGGTTTAACGCCAATTTCGGTTTAGCGCTTAATCAAGTGGATAGGTACTATATTGGACTTGCTGCGTATAATTTACTTCCCAGTCAAACTGATTGGATGGTAAGTAGTTTTGAAAACAAAACCGATATTACTTACGTGGCAAACGGTATGTATAAATTTACTCTCATGCAAGAAGTATTGTTTTTGGAGGGAAATGGATATATTATCACACAAACTTTCAATAACATACAGTATGGGGCATCTGCAAAGTTTATCTTGCAAAAAGATCTTCTATTTAGCATAGGATATGCGTCTGCAAACACCATAAAAGGTGGTTTTGGAATTAATATTCAAAATGTATCCTTTGGATATTGTGGATCATATTCGTTTGGTGATGTGTATGGATACTCTTTTACCAAACATGAGATAGTCATTATGCTAAAAATTCTTTATTCCAAAAAATCTAAAGAGTAGTGTCTATGAAAAAGTTGTTGCTACTACTCTGTTCTGTTTCTTGTTCTTTTTTGGGGTTTGCTCAGCAACCGGATTCGACCTGGATTACGAAAAATCTGGAAATCAATTCGGTTGCTGATGATTATTCACCTTTTCTTGTTGATTCTATGTTGTTATTTACGTCTACGCGAAGAAACAATCGCGAAGATAAATTGCTGGAATATACGGAAAAAGTGTATTATACCTTGGTTGCAGATACCAGTTTTGGTAAAGTAAAGAAGTTTAGTTATAAAGCAAATACTGATGCTAATTCAGCATTAGTTGGCATCTCTGACAAAAATTTCTTTTTCTATCGAAGCTATTTCCCTGACAACGGTGAAATATTTGTAGCTCCAAGAAAACAAGAACTTGATATTAAATCCCTCAAAAAAATCCCATATATTCTTTCAGATTATGATGAAAACAGTATTGCTACAAAAGGAGATTCAATTTACTTTACGAGCAATCGTAGTGGTAATTATGATATTTACTTTCAAACAGGCGTTGAAAAACCAGTTTCTATAGCAATACTAAACTCACCCTTTGATGAGAATGGTGTATGGATTTCCCCTTCCGGCAAAGAATTATATTTTAATTCTAATCTAGAAGGAAGGTTTAATATCTATGTATCGATCTTTCTTGATGGAGAATGGCAAGTTCCAACAAAGCTTCCATTTCCCATTAATACCCCTGATTGGGACAATATTGATTATCGACAGTATAATGATTCGATTGTCTATTTTGCTTCCAATCGTCCTGGTGGACTAGGTGGATATGACATTTATAGGTTAACGAAACCTGTAACTATTAGGCCACCTGATACAATAATAAAGGACAGTATTCCAACTTTGGATACAATACCAAAGATTTCA
>CAZZEA010000021.1:0-7841 GCA_964652925.1 uncultured Candidatus Peribacteria bacterium
AAGTGACTATCGAAACGTTCACGAGCAAAGAACAAAGAACAGCACAAACAAAAAGATCTGACCTTACAACACATTATTTCACGTTTGTATATCAATGAATTTACGGTCAAATTGCTCTTCATCATCCAAAACTCAATCTCGAAGTAGGAAATCTCCAAGCATTTTTGGATGACTACCTCAAACTTCATCCTGAAGCAAAAATTGATTATGTGCATGGAGAAGATGTTACCGAAAAACTAGGAATGCAGCCAAATAATATGGGATTCTTACTTCCTATTATGGACAAAAAAGACTTCTTCAAAACCGTGGTTGTAGATGGAGCCCTTCCAAGAAAAACCTTCTCTATGGGAGAAGCTGAAGAGAAGAGATTTTACTTAGAATGTAGAAAAATAGTATAGAAAGCAATAAAGAGACAGATGAAATATCTGTCTTTTTTTGTAAAAGTTAATAATTGTTTGATTTTTGGTAGCAAAGTAGTATACTATAAACCACTAACAAAAAAACCAAAATTATGGAAATTAAATTTTCGGATTCATCCAATGAATTGATTGTTTCTTATAGAGGATTCAAGACTACAATTAGGCTTGATCCTAGTCTTTTTTCAAATTGCGATCGATTCGTTTCTCGCATCAAAGAATTTAATCTCGAAAAATTATCAGTTGATGATTTGGCTGAGATCAACAAACTCATCCATGGATTGAGAGATTCATTGAACGTCAATATTAAGAAGAAAAACGCTGAAAAACTGAAAAAAGCGCTCGGAGAAGTTCATGTCGTTATTATTATTTTTAAAGTAGCTATCCCTTGTATATCTGGGGAGGCTAGTGGTGCTGCAGTCGAAGAGGCAGCAAATTGCTAAATACAATTGCTTAGGTGCTAACTGGAAACCCTGTTGGCACTTTTTTTGTATACTTTAATTGTTTTGTATTAGGAAATATGTATAATCAACGACAGTTTATCTTATCGTATAAGAAATGCTAACTGACCAACGAAAACAATTATTACATGATGAATATCTGATTGCAAGAAATGCTAAGGATTATACAAGAGACGCAAAATCTGAAGAAGAATCTTACGAAAAGATAAAAGATTTTGTAAAAACACATATCAATGAAATCCTAGTAGGAAAACTCCAAGAAGATATCCGAATCACAGAAAAAGAAGTAAAAAAACTCCCTTATCGAGTAGGTCATTTTCTCAAATATAGCGAACATAGGGGTATAAAATACTATATTTTACAAAAACATAATTTGAAATATATTTTTATAGGAGAATTTTGATCAACAGGATTGAGGACAAACGAATATTATTTTGATCAACTTATTACAGATCCAGAAATCCAACCCATTGTTCAAACGACCACCTTTCAAATCTCAGAACTATTATGAACTGAAGGAAAACGACTAAGATGGAAACAAGGAATGCAAAAGAATTGGAATAAATTAACTAGATAAAAAACAAAAAGAGAATATGGAAATAGATACATTAAAAACTGGAATTCCAGTGGTTACAAAAATCCCAAACCATGTATTTGATGGAATAAAAGGAATAGTCTTAGACGTTGATTTACGTAGTGGTGTTGTAGATATGGGTATCGATGATGATCGGTACAAAGAAATTACCTCTCTGAAGGTGCACTATACCAAACTCAGAGAACGAGAATCCCTGTGAAACACGCGGGGATTTTTTGATTAAATCTCGTCAAAAATTATCTTGATAAATAGAATCAACTTATATATAATCTCTCTAGAATTTTATTTTCTATGGAGATAAGATGTTTAATCCAAATATCCCAGACAATAATCTGCCACTATTTCCTCCAAAAGATCTTCATCTTTCGGAAAAAACATATTAGCAATTATCCAAGGCGAGTAGAACATTAGCGACACTCAATACCTATATCACTACAAATACAGAAAATGTAGGTTTTTTGGTATTATGATCTTTTCTTCTCCAAGAATGAGTAGCAAGTAGTGCTATAGAAAATATAAATACCACATTAGAAAGTGTCTTCCAAGCAGAAGTTTCTTCTGGTAAAATTTCCAAAGAAGACAAAGAAGTTTTATCTTACAAAGAGGCAACACTTCGAGGTATTGATCAAGTAGAAAAATATTGAGCTATTATAGCAAATACCTTGATTACCATCCAATCGATGATAGAATCAGAAAAATCTGGACTCAGAAAAATCCCAGGTACAGTGTTGATGAATTCGTCGAGAAAAGTGATTTATACACCACCAGTAGGCGAATCTCTTATTAGAAATTTACTCGATAATTTGGAAACATATATAAATTCTGATAATTATATCGATCCACTCGTCAAATTAGCAATCATCCACTATCAATTTGAATCTATCCATCCATTTCCCGATGGCAACGGTCGTACAGGAAGGATTTTGATGATCTTATATCTTATTCTCAAATGACTTTTAAAACTTCCTGTCTTGTATATCAGCGAATATATCAACATTCACAAATCCGAGTATTATAAAGTTCTTTACGGAATTAGAGAAGAAGGGAATTGGGATAGTTTGGTGTATTATATCTTGCAAGTGGTGGAAGAGCAGTCAAGAATTACCACAGAAAAACTAGAAAGAATAACAAAATTGATTCATTCTACAGTACAGCAAGTAGAAGATAATTGATTAAAAATTCCGTATGGATTTATTCAATTGTTTTTTGATAATCCTTATAATACGATAACTTGAATAGAAAAAACTGGAAAATATGCTAAAAGAACGATTCAGAAATATTGTAAACAGTTAGAAAATTGTTGAATATTAGATCGTCGAAATGATACCAAAGAGAAACCGTATTATATAAAAAATTATCTTCATATATTGGTAAATCAAAAAAATATAGAAATATTATTGAAGGATAAGAAACAATAAAAAATATCCATATATTTTTATATACGGATATAAAATGATAAAAAGTATCCGTATAAAAAATAATAGGGGTAAAAAACAGTAAAATTTACACACATTTCTCTCACTCACCAAAATCCAGATACCCGTCTGGATTTTTTCGTAATGAAACGCTTGAAATAATGAGAAAGAAGAGTAATCTAAACTAAAAATTTACTTCTTTCTATTCTTCATATGGATATTAAAGAACTACAAAAACTTATCTTAGCTTTTAGAGATGCTAGAGATCGAAAACAATTTCATAATCCTAAAGATCTAGCAACAGCAATCGCAATAGAAGCTGGAGAATTGCAGGAGAAATTTCTTTGGAAATCACAAGAAAAATCATATGAAATAGGAAAAAACGATCCAGAAGTTAGCGAAGAAGTCGCAGATATTCTGAATTTTCTATTACTTTTCGCAGAAGAGTGTAATATAGATTTAATCAAGGTTTCTTTAGATAAATTGGAAAAAAATAATAAAAAATATGATGCAGAAAAAGCAAAAGGAAAGAGTGATAAATATAATAAACTTTAGTAAGATATTTATAGTATGACAACACTTATAACAGAACATCCTTTTAATAAAAATTATGCCGATAGTTTCGCTTTTAATGAGTGGAATTATAATTGGCCTGTTGTTTATATTTTAAAATGACAAGAGTATATTTATATTTGAGAAACTTCTAATATTTTTAAAAGGACTCAAGATCATTTAAAAACAGAGGAAAAAGTTAAACGCTTAAATAATATGTTTGTGCTTTATGATGTTGAATATAATAAATCTGCTACATTAGATATAGAGTCTCAATTAATTCAGCATATAGCAGCGGAAGATTCGTTAAAATTACAAAATAAAAATGAAGGCTTAAAAGATCATCATTATTATGATCGTGAAAGATACATTGCTAAATTTGAAGAAGTTTGGAAAGAATTGATAAAAAGAAAAATAGTATCAAAAGAGTTAAATGAAATAAGAAATAGTGATTTATTTAAGTATTCCCCATATAAATCATTGAACGAAGATCAATATGAGATTGTTTCAAGTATCTATAATGAAATTAAAGAATGAAAAATTTGAACTTATATAATTAAATGAGAACCTTGAACATGAAAAAGTGTAGTAGCAAGTTATTTGATTAAATATTTGAAAAGTAAAGAATGAACTAATAATCTAAGAATATGTCTTGTTGTTCCAATGACATCATTAAGATCTACTTTCAAAAAAGTATTTAAGAATATTGACTGATTAAAGTCTTCAATGGTTATATGACCAAATGATCTTTTAAAAAATTACACGAAGGAAAATCCAATACCTTATGATTTGATAATAGTAGATGAATCACATAGATTACAAAAGAGAAAAAATATTACTAACTATAAGGCATATGATGAAGGAAATAAAAAATTATGATTATCAAAGGAATCAACACAACTTGATCGAATTCTAAATCTTTCAAAAACACAAATATTATTATATGATAGTAATCAATCAATTAAACCAGCTGATGTTAACCAAGAAGATTTTGCTAAAATAAAAAATGCAAAATATTACCAGTTAAAGAGTCAGATGAGAGTGCAGTGATGAAATGAATATTTAGATTTTGTTAATAATTTGTTTGATTGATGACAAACAGATTTCTCTAAAATAAAAAATTATGATTTCAAAATATATGATGAATTTACTAAATTTAGAGAAGATATTTTTTTGAGAGATAAAGAGTTTTGATTATCTAGAATTGTAGCTTGATATGCTCGACCTCGAAGGTCTCAAAATAATCCGAATGAATATGATATAGAAATAGATTGAATTAAAATGTTTCGAAATTCAGTCAATATTGACTGGCCAAATTCTAGAAATGCACTAAATGAAGTTTGATGTATTCATACAGTACAATGATATGATTTAAACTATGTATGAGTGATTTTATGAGAAGAGTTATCCTATGATAAGATTACTTGAGAATTTATCATTAGAAAAAATAATTATCATGATAAGAAATGAAAAATTTGAATTACTGATGAATATGAGTTAAAGAGATATATTATTAATATTTATAAAACACTATTAACTCGTTGAATTAAAGGAACATATGTATACGTTGTTGATAAAGATTTAAGAGAATATTTATTGAGCAAAATTTAGTTTATTATCAATTATATTTATGAAAAAATTAACATTGTTTTTGATTTCTTTTATTTTTCTATGATTCTTATCAGGATGCTCTAACACTCAAGAAATATCAGTTCTTCAAGAACAAAATAGACTATTACAACAGCAAATAGAACAAAAGAATCAAGAATTAGAAGAAGCAACTACTAAAACGTATTCTGAGACAACTCCAACAAAAACATCTACAAATACTACCTATTCTGAAGAACAATATAAACCAACTGCTACTCAAGTAGAATCAACTCCAGTAGTGGAAGAAAAACCAACATATACACCACCAATATACGAATCAACTCAAACGAGTTGCTGTAAGATTTGTAGTAAAGGTAAAGCTTGTTGAGATTCTTGTATAAGTAGAAGTTATACTTGCCACAAATGACCTGGTTGTGCTTGTGATGGATAGAGAGATTAAATAAATATTATTGACTATGATTTTTTCTATCAATGTTTTTTGCAAAATAAATTAAATGGGTTATACTTAAAAAAAACTCATTTATTTGCATAATTAAACAAATGTATAAATGTATAAAATGTGGTGCAGATACTGAATATGAAAATGGCAGGTGTCTCAAATGTTATTTTGAAGATAAAAGAAATGGCATAGAGATTAATTGATTAACAAAAAAAGACTATAATTTTCATTATAATATGATAAAGGGAAGAATTGCTGAAACATTGATACAAGAACTTTTCTTGTCTTTAGGTTTCAATGTATTTCGTTACGGTATGGAAAATACGATCCCATGAATTATGGATTTATTGAAAGGTGTTAGATGAGATGTTGCAGAAGATATAAAAAGAATGCCAAATTTTGTTATTCATGATCCAAAAACAAATGCTGTTAATTTTGTAGAAGTAAAATTTCGTGCTGATGAGACTTTTTCAATTAAGAATTTAGAACATGATTATCCTTATCATAATTCGTACTTTATACTTGTTTCTAAAAAACATATTAAGTGCATAACTTATGTAGAATTGAGACAATGAAAAGAGATTACTCCAACATCAAAAAATTATTTATGAAATAGAGAAGAATTTAATTTAAATAAAGATGTTATTATTTCTTTTTGTGAATTTGCTATTAAGTTTTTTCAGAATGTATAAATAAGTTGAAATTTGCAAAAACTAAAAAAAGCTCCGAATGGGGCTTTTTCTCTTTCAATTCTCTTATCTCCTATAATATTTTACCATTGAAATCCTTCAAACAATACCTACAAACACACTATCTTTTATTTTCTATTCTCAAATTTCCATGGTAACTACAAAAACTAAAAAAGCCCCTGCAAAAGCTAAAGCAAAGGCTGCTACACTAAAAATTGAAGCATCTTGTGACGCTGAACAATTATCTCAAACAGTTGGTTCTTGTAAAACAATGAAATGTGGTACTCCAAAACCAAACTGTATCTATATTATGGGAGTTATTGGTGCTGCTATTTATTTCATCAGTAATGCAGTAGGATTCCGAGGTGGTGTTATAGCTTTTTTGAAGGCTATTGTATGGCCAGTATTCTTGGTAAAAGGGCTATTAGCTTACCTAGCAATGTAATTTCTATCTCTCTCCATGTTCAGAAAATCCAGGAACAATTCTTGATTTTTTTTGAAATCCTTTTAGTAACTTTTTCACAAAAATTTTCTTTACATTTCCTCTTGCAATTTGTCATCAAAAAAACACAATATTGTTGGATTTAGATGACAAATAAAAAAATGGATTTACCTATCAATCAGTTTAAAAAAGTTGAAGAAAAACTCAGAATCTATGAAAAACCTTTCATAGATGTTTGATTGGTTACAAAAATTTTGGAAAAGTTTGCCCCTAAATATAGAATTGATACCCTATGTAGTCGTTGATTATTAGCTCCTATTAGCAGAGGAGAATTGTATCTCAATCTCCTTTCTCCAGAAAACAAAAGATTGCTCTCTACGACTATTCTTGCTCAGTATGGAAAAAATAAGACGTATGCTGTAGGAGGATTATATCTTTACAATCAGTATAATTTTTCTCAGCAGCTTGCTGATCGAGTTACTGTTTATAATACGAGTATTCGTGGAAAAAGAATTATTGCATGATATAAATTTATTTTTCGTCAGGTAAGACCATCTTTTTTCCGAGGAATAGAAAAGGTAGATGCACCGTGATATGGGATCTATAATCGTATGACTAGAGAAAGAGCATTGATAGAATTGATAGACGAAAAAGAATGAAAAATTGAATATGCTCAGGATATCTATAGTGAAATCAAAAAAGGAAATGTATCCAAAATTAAACTTATCGCGTTGTCAGAAAAATATACAAGCAAAAGAGTTCAGACTTTAGTTAAAAACTTTTTGGCAGTATGAAAGATATAATTCCTCGTATCAATACACTTTTGTGATATAATCTTCCTATAGAAAATGATGAAGATCTTTTTGCTGTTTTGGAAAAAAGCAATATCAAAAACTTCGACAAAATAAAGTTCGAAAAAGATTTTTATCTAACGGTAGTACTTCACCGAATTACTAAAGAAATTCCTCAAATAAAATTTAAGTGATGAACATGTCTCAATAGGATATATTTTCCATACTTTCGTTTGAGTGAAGATCTGGATTTTGCACTGAGTATCGAAGAAGAATTTGTAAATAGCGCTAGCAAAAGACAGAAGTTTGCTGAATTTATGAGATCAAAAATGAAGGAAGTTTGTGCTACTATGTATCGAAAACTCAATAATGATGAGGAACAACACGGTAAGACATGGGGACATAAAAAACTAAAAAAATTAAAACATAC
>CAZZEA010000022.1:0-7762 GCA_964652925.1 uncultured Candidatus Peribacteria bacterium
ATATATTAATTCTGTTAATCCAGCCTTAATTTAAAGAAATCAGATCTTTCTTTTGTTTTTTCGTATATATTTGGATGTATGTAATTGTTTTGTTTGTTGAGGTCTATTTCTATTATTACATCTAGTGTTTCATTTTCTTCTCACTTGAAAACTAATTTTGCATATTGCGAAAGATAAAGTATTTTTTGCTGTTTTATAATATCAGAAGATTCTTTACTAAATAATGTTTTTGCTATTTCTACGCCTTTTTCTGGATCTTGTACATTGAGATCTTCTATTTTTTTGAGAATCTTTTTTAATGGTGTATTTGTTACTTTTTGTACCTCTAAGCCAGCCCTAGCATTTATTTCCAAAAGTTTTGGTCATTCGTTGGTTATTACTCGGTCAAGTGCAAGATAACCAAGATTTACGTAATATTGAGATTTTGAAGAAAGAAAAAGGATATCTTTTCGATAAGGAATTTGTTTTCCATAAAAATGAGCAAATTTTTTGGGAAATTTGCGCGTATATACTTTGTTTTTCCATAGCATCGATGTGATTTTTCCTGTTCCTATTTCTATTCCAAGACCAAGACCTCATTGGGCTAAATTAGCTTTTCCATTCGAATATTTTGTAGGCACTCTAATCATAGTAGCAATAGGAACGAGATTGAAAACAATCACTCTGATATCAGCAAGTCATCGCTGACAAAAATCTTTGAAAAGTTCTCATGGATTGAGTTTTTCTTCTACAATAACTTTGTCTCATCACATAGTCATAGAATATTTTCCATCGATTATATCCAGTAAATATCTTCTAAATGTTGAATCGTCAATTTTTTTTTCGCCTATGTGGTATATTTCTTTTTTATCAGTTGGTATTGTTTTGTACGGTATGTATTTTGCTCGTATTTTTGTTATTTTGTCGAAAATATTTGATCTTTTTTCTTTGATTTTTTCTTGTTTGTAGATGTCTTTTACTATTAAAATACCTTCTCCTTTACTACCTTGATTTGGCTTAATAACGAAAGTTTTTTTGGGTAAATAAGAAAAATCAAAGTCGTAAAGCTCGTTACGGTTTGATATGATTGCATAGGTTTTGGCGAAGGGGATTCCTCTTTCTGATAAGAAGTTTTTGGTCTCTAACTTGTTGTTCGCCAGGCGAATTGCTTTTTTATCGTTGAACTTCTTGATATAGAGGAGATTTCTTGCATTGTTTCCCAGAATTCAAAACATGTCTTAGTAATGTTAAATGTTAAGTTTTTGGTGTTTAAATAATTGGTTTGGTTAATGTAATGAAATAGCAAGGAAATTCAAATAATAATGTATATTTGAAAAAATAATAAATCAGAATTTTTTGGTTTGATTTTTATTGTTATAAACCTATAAGATTGTTGTTTTATATTGTTTTTTGTTTTTCATGAAATTATATCTCTACAATACGCTTACTCGTCAGAAAGAAGAATTTGTGCCGTTGGTTCCAGGTAAAGTAGGGATGTATAGTTGTTGACCTACTGTATATCGAGATCCTAGTATTGGTAATTATAGAGCAACTTTTACTGCTGATTTGATAAGAAATACTCTTAAAATTTTGTGATATCAAGTAATTGCAGTAATGAATATTACTGATGTATGACATTTGGTAAGTGATGCAGATGATTGAGAAGATAAACTTGAAAAGTGATCAAAGAGAGAATGAATTTCGGCCTGGGATGTTGCTAAAAAATATGAAAATATTTTTAGAGAAGGTATGTGAAAACTAAATATTAATGAATTTGATATTATGCCAAGAGCAACTGAACATATTCAAGAACAAATAGAACTTGTTAAAAATTTAGAAGAAAAATGATATACGTATGTAGTTGAAGGCGATGGAATCTATATGGATACTAATAAAGTAGGGGATTATGGGAAACTTATGTGACCGAATTATAAAAAACGTTTGGAAGAATTAAACGCAGGAGAAAGAATAGATATGTGAGGTAAAAAGCATCCAACTGATTTTGCATTGTGGAAATTTTCTCCTGTTGGTGAGAAAAGACAAATGGAATGGGAAAGTCCTCGATGAATCGGGTTTCCAGGTTGGCATATAGAATGTAGTGCTATGTCTAGTAAATATTTGGGTCAACAGTTTGATATTCATCATGGTTGAGCTGATCATATAACTATACATCATCCAAATGAAATTGCGCAATCTGAATGTGCTTTTTGTAAAAAACCTTGGGTAAAATACCGAGTTCATAATGAATTTTTGCAGGTAGATGGTGGAAAAATGTGAAAATCTTTGTGAAATGCGTATACATTAGACGATATAGAGAAAAAATGATTTTCTGTTTTGGATCTTAGATATTTTTATTTTATGGCTCAATATAGTAATTTTCAAAATTTTACGTGGGATTGATTGGAAGCTGTAAAGAATAGTAGAAAATCTTTGATGAAAAAGCTTGCGTGAAAGTATGTTTCTGTGCAAAAAAATCAGATTGAAAATTATGAAATATATAATAAATTAATAGAATCTATTTGTGATAATTTAAATACTCCAAAACTTTTTGCAGAAATAAATAATGGATTAAAAGATAATGTAGAGTGAATTTATTCGACAATATCTTATTTCGAAGACAATCTATTGAAGCTTTGATTATTTGAGCCAGAACTTTCTGTTGAAATTCCTTCTGAAATAACAGCTCTTGCTGATCAAAGAATCAAAGCTAAACAAAATAAAAATTATTCATTAGCTGATGAATTAAGAAGTCAGATAACTGAACTTTGATGGAATGTTAAAGATACTAAGGATGGTTATGAAATAGAAAAAATTTAGTCAGATTTGTTTTAATTTATTGTTTATATATACTATGAAAATTTTAAATACACTATATGAAGATTATCATGTCCATAGTCTTAATTATTCTGATGGTATGAATACTATAGATGAGGTAGTGAAATTTGCTTGAGAATCTGGTATGAAAAAACTTGTTTTTACTGATTATAGTCAGTTTGTGTTAGATAAAAATCATATTGGTTTTAAAAATCGAAGATCTCATATTACCAGGTGGAAAAATGTGTTTAATGATGTTGATGTTTTGTTTGGTGTAGAATGAGATTTGATGAACGAATCTGGGGAATGTTGTTTTGATATTTAAACTGTTAAGCCAGACTTTTGTATTCTTTCTTGTAATCCTCATAAATATGAAGGAAATCTTGAACATATTACCAAAGCATACGTAAATGCAATTAAAAAATATTGTAATATTACTTCGTGTCTGTGACATTTAAATATGAAATGAGTAGTTGAATATCTTGATCTTGAATTGGTTATAAAATTAGCTAACGAGTATAAAATCCCTCTAGAATTTAATTCTAGTAATTTTGTTTTATGAAAAATGGATAAATTGGATATTCTTTTGTGATTGGCTGATCAAATTTATGTAAATTGAGATATCCATTGTTTAGCTGATTTTTCAAATAGAAAGATTGCTTTTGATTATTTGAAAGAAAAATGATATTTTTAATTTTTATAAAAAAAAGAGCCTTTTGATTGGCTCCTTTTTTTTATTTTTTAAAACTTTGCGTTTTTAATATATCAACAAGTTTTTGATGTTCTTCTGTTAGATTTGGATTTGGACCAGTTCTAAAAGGATAGTCTTCTGGAATATAGAATCATTTGATTTGTGAAAGACATTTGAGAACGTTTGTTTGCCAGTTGATGGGTGATGATGCATAAATTTTTCCATCAGGATTTCCATACCTTGAAAGCTGATTAATTGTGTGATAGTGTCATAGATGTCTATTGTTTACTGTTAATGCGATTGCTCTTGCTCATCACAATGCACTTTGCATTGGAACTCTGTTTCAGCTATCATCATTTCCTACGTTTCCGATATTGTTTTCTGTACTTAGATATTTTCCAAGTGTTGATTCGGCAAATGCTACACATATTACAAAATCTCTATCAACATTTGTTCCTTTAACTGCATCTTCCCAGAGTTGTAGATATTTATAAATTCCAACTCCGTATAGTGCTAGAAATTGATGTGCTCTTTCATCTACAGTATTTCATTCCATTATTTTGAGATTTGTTATGTCGATAGGTCTGGCATATTTATCTCTTAAATATTTTATGTGATATCACTCTGGAAGAACTGATTTGTCTTGTACTTGACTGGCATCTAATAGTTCGAAAGGATCTATAGCTATTCAGTTTTTGAATACCATAAATGTTAGGTTTGGTCATTTTGAAATAAATCATGCTCATCTTGTACCTGGTTCTCATCAGCTGTATCAAATTAATTGGCCTCTTCTTACAACATCACCGATGCTTATAGTTGTTCTGTTGAGATATTTATATACACTTACATAACCATCAGTATGAACTATCATAGCTCGGTTAATTCAAATTTCTTCGTTGTCTGCTACAAGATATACAATTCCATCGCGAGCTGCATAAACTGGAGTTCATTGCTCTGCTTTTATTTGTATTCATTGCTGTGGAAATCCATGTTCTTTTTGAAAATTGCTATCTCCAAAATAACTTTGTATATCATATATTGGATATAAAGGCCATGCTACTGGATATTTTGAATTATTGTTATCCATTTCTTCTAATTGTTTTAGTTTTTTATCTATATTTATATCTCATTTATAAATTTCTTTTTTGATATCGTTTAGAGATTCTTCTATTTTATCATATACGCTTTTTGTACTTTCAAATAATTGAGCTATGGTATATTTTCTTTGATCTTTATCGCTTTTATAAAGTCCTAGAAATTGAATAAGATAACTTTTTTGCTGTTGTAATTTTTCTAAATCTGTTTGATATTCTCTTAATTTTACTTGAGATTGTTTTTTGAGACTGTTGAATCTCTGTACATTTTCTATTTGATATTGTTCTTCTTCATCAAAATTTTTAATTAAATTGTTTAATTGAATAATCATTGATTGGATTGCATAATCATTTGCTAATGTGCGTGGTACATTGTCAGAATTAATTAATAATTTTAGAGTGTCTATTTTACCTGAATCGTTGTCATATAACTTATTATCTAATTTGTAAATTACATTTAAAAAATCTTTTATTTGTTCTTTGGTGTTTTTACTTCCTAATCTTGAATTTTTTAGTTCTTCATTGGCTTTTATTATTTCTTTTTTATATAAAGCTATTTGTTGGATTATGTTACTTACTTTTTCTGTGGTTTTGTTTATGCTCTGGATAACCCCTACTATTCAATTCCTCATTTCTTTGTATTGATCAGAAACTCATTCTTCGGTTTTTTGTTTTTCATCTAATGCAAAAAGCTCTTTTGTTATAGTATCAATACTTCATTTAAGATCTTTTACGCTACTTGTTGCATTATTTATATCAAAATTATCTATTTCTTCAAAAGATTGTCAATTTGCCCAAATTAAGCTATTGACTAATATTAACGCAACTATAATTGTTATTTTTGCTTTCAACATGTTATTTTTCTAATAACTAAATATATCTAATTATAGCTGAAAATTATTTAAAACAAAAAAACTCACTTGTTTTTGGATGAGTTTGGGTTGACATTTTCTATAAAACTATTTAATTCTTTTGATAAATGGGATTATAGTAATTACCATCAATCAATAGAATATGAAACTTGGATTTATTCATCGCTTTTTTGTAATAGTGTCACCAATAATCATTATCAAAAATATTATAATACTCGTAATTATTCCATAAGCAGTAGATCAAAATTCTTTTCTGTTGTCTTCTCATATTCTGTGATAAAATCTCCCCTCTAATATATTTACGATAACTCCAAAAATAATTCCTAAATATGTGCTGTATGTCATCATAAAAGTGAAAGTATCTCTTTTTTCGAGGAAATTTGGAAAAAATATTGTGCTTATACCTAATAGTAGTGTAAGTAATATAGAAAGAGTTTGTTTCCTTTTTGTTGCGAAAGTTGATACTATATGTCATGCTATAGCTCATAACATTGAAACAATAATCACTATTATTCATTTTGTTGGTTCTTTATTCATTACATCAATTCATATCTCAAGCATTTTTTGTCAAACTGCAGTGGAAACTGACCATAAAATTCATATCGGTATTAAAAATCGAAAATACTTTTTTATAGATCATAATATGTTTGGTATGTTTTTTGTGATAGCACTGTATATGGTGTGTTTTTTAAAAGTATTGTCATAAGTTGTAAATACTATTAATATTGTTGCTAATGTAACTGTTGCTATAAGTCATATTACTCAAACTCACTGCAGTTTATCATAAATACCAAATCCTCGATATGATCATAGTAGTAATCAGATAAATATTACTATATTAGTTATTGCATTTATTTTTGTTTCTCAAAGTCATGATTCCATGATTTCTACTGTTGTTAATATTCATTTTATCGTAAGCCATAATCCATAAAAAAATCACATAATAGAAATAATCATTGCAAAATTTTTGAAAGGAAAATAGTCGGTCATATATCAATAAATTAAACATCATATTACAACTATTCATGATATAATTACGATTGGCTTTTTGCGAAAAGTGTAATTTAAAGCTCATCAAATTAAATATGATAAGGCTGCTCATAAACTTATATATCATGCTATTTCTTCCAGTGTTCTATTGTCTTCTTTGAGTGCTGATCGTAGAAATATTTTTGCCATTCACAAAAATATGCTTCGTAAAAAGGTCATAATTAAAAACAAAATCAGATTTTTATGTTTTTTCATCATATTTTTTCAGATAAATATTTGCGGGGAGTATGATATAAAAAACATTTTAAATTTCAAGTCTAGTCATTTTATCTCGAAATTTCTAGCACTTTATCTCGTATTTGCATATCTTGAATTTGTTGATTATGGGTTACTGTGTAAAATTTTATATTTTTTTGTTTTATAAAATTTTCCAATAAATCAGCAACTTTATTCACGGTTTCGTTGTCTAAGTTGTTTATTGTTTCATCCAAAAAGAGGAGTGGTGATCTCATATAAGAAGATATAGATAACATCCAAATTAGTTTTAATATGATTTTTTGTCATCAACTAAGGCTTTTGATTTCTCTTTCTCCTTGTTGATCGATAATATTTGCTTCTAATTCTAATTTATCACTACTTGTTTTGTTTAATTTTAGTGCTATTTGATAATCAACAATTTGTGATAAATAATTGTTTATTATATCGTTGAGTATTGGTAAATGATCTTGTAATACTATGAGTAATAATTCTTTTGAGAAAATGTTGTAGAGATTACCTATTTGTTTTTCTTGTTTTTTTAGTATTTCTATTTCTCTTTGGAGAACTTTGAATTCTTGTATCATATTTTCTATATCGCGTTGTATGATAATACATTGATTATTAATTTTTTCAGTTTCTTGCATTTTTTCATAATTGCTTTTTTGTAGTAGTTTTTCTATTTCGTTTTTGTCTTTTTCTCGTTTTTCTTGTTCTTCTTTGTATTCTGTGATTTCTTGGTTTGTTATCTTTATTATTTCATTGTTTTTTTCGATTTGTATGGTATATTCTTCTTTCTTTTTTTGATCAGATTCTATTTCGTTGAGTTTTTCCTCTTTTGTCTGAATACTATGTATTCTTGATAGTTTTGTTCTATGCTTTTTCGATCAATTTCATTTAAAAAATCTTTTATCAATCAGGTGGATTGTTCTTGTTGTTTTATATTGTTTTCAAAAATCTGTATTTCTTGTACAAATGTTTCATTATTGCTTTCTTTTTTTAATTTTCTATTATTTTCTAATTCATTGGTTTTTTGTTGCAATTCTTGTTCTAAATTTAGTTTTTTT
>CAZZEA010000023.1:0-4117 GCA_964652925.1 uncultured Candidatus Peribacteria bacterium
TTTTGTCGACTCTATTGGCTGTCCAATTTCATTTTTATTTGGTTTCATTCTTTCCATAAACGTATTTGCAAAAACTGGCATACCAATACCATCTAACCAATAATGTCTATTACATATTTCCTCTGGAGTAAATATTGTAGATCCTCAAACAGTAGTCATTTTAGTAAGTTGTTCTGTTAGTCTAGATCCAACTCAACTATCATTTCCTATAAACATATGTCCATAATATCCCATTTTCATTTTTTCCTCTGCTGTGAATAATGCTATATCTTTTCAAGACATCCAACTTTGTAAATCAGCCAATACTTTTGCCCCCTCACCATTTTGTATTAATCCGATTTTTGGGCTAGATAGGAACGCTTCGGCAGTTCTTGCTCCTGGGCTAGTTGCTGTTAATGAGTTTATTTTTGCATCCAAAAGTTGTCTTTGGAATTCATTTCATCATTCATTTAATGTCCATAGTGTATCTTTCATAAAGTCATGCATCCATGAATTAAGTTGAGTATCTTGCCATCACATTTCGTTTTTCACAATAGTTCGCCAAGCATGTTGATTGTATCCGTTTGCACTAGCTGATGTTGGCGCATTTTTGAGAGCATTTTCAATATTAGCAATGTTTTCTTGTGTTGCTCATGCATTTGCAAGAGATGCTTTAACTTGGTCATGTAAAGCTAATTCATTTGTTCAAGGGACAACAATTTGAGTTCCTCAACATGGATAGTTTCCAAATATTCCACTACCCAAAACATATTGAAGTCATACTGCTGTTCATGCATAAAGCATACCAGCTCAAATTCCGTATTTCAATTCTAATCTTCTTCTTTGAGTTTTGAAATTTTCCATAGAAGTATCATAATCTGTTGTGAGGTCTCCTACCAAAGAAGTATAATCTGTATTTCATCTAATTGTTGCAACATTCGTTCATAATTTTTCTGCTCATTGAGTAATTGCAGTATACAGATTTCTCATATCAATTTCTACTTTTGTTTTGTCTTGTGATGCAACAAAGTTATGTCCAGTTTTTTTGTAGTAATCAACTCTCGCCAGACCATTTGACAAATAACTGCGAAGTGCAGCTTCTTCTGTGGCTGGTAAAGTACCAGGAATAGCAACAAACCTATTGATGAATTCTGTCAATCTTGTTGTGTCAGCTACATTTTTTTGTGTTGATTCCTGATAAAGTTTGAATTGTCTTTTTGCTTTATATCGTCTCCAACTACCCCAAGGAGCATTGTCCATTACTTTTTTGATGTTTTCCATAGCTTGTTTTTCACTATTTAGGCCATGAGTTAGACGTTTTTCTTGCCCTTTTTGTTCTTTGGTATAATGAGATGCTTTTTTGGCAGCAGTCATCATTCCTATTTTTGTAGCGATTAATCATGTGGCAGTAGCAGCTCATGCAACTCAACCAATAACAGCTGTTCCCAACCATAAACCACCTGCGCCAGCCAAAATACTTCAACCGACAGTTAAATATGGATGTCTATCCATCCATGCCCCAAATTTATACCAAAATCATTTTTCTTTATCTTTGTTGTCTATTTCATAAGCACCTGTGGTATTATCCAAAAGTTGTAATTGCATGTGTAATGTTTTTACATCTTCATTTAGTAGCCCTTGTTGATGTTGTATAATTTTGTTGATTTCAATTGGATCGTTGATATTATCTAGAATTTTTTGTATATAACTAGGATAGTTCTTTTTTGTTTCTTTGAAATATTTTCCAGTGATAATGTTCAGTTGTGTTTGGAAAGTTGTTGCATTATAAGGAGCTCCTGTAGCCAATAATCTACTAATTTCATCTACCATAGTATATTCAGCTTTTTCATTTTTGAGTTTCAACAAAATATTGGAAGCAAGATAATCCATATTGTTGTTTCCTATAATAGCTGTCACCGTAGGATCGAGGCGTAAGATATTGTTGAATTTTGTTTCAAAATCTCTGTCCAACATATTTGTAGTCAAAAACTCTTTACACAAAAGATCTATATCTGAATTATGATGACTAGTAAGTCTTCTTGTGATTGTTCCATTCCAATTTCCATCATTGGATTCCATTTCATGTCTATCTGAAGCAAAAACCACATCTTCGCGAGTAAGATTTACATTTCATTTTACAGATGAAAGATGTTTGTTTCTTCTTTGTTGTCTACGAAGAGATCTAAGAGCAAATGTTTTCATTCTTTCCCAAGCTTTTCGAGTTTTAGCATCAAATAAGTTTAATTTACCCAAGGCTTCATACTCTTTTCTTGCTAGTTCTTCCGCTCTATGATTTGCTTCTTCAAGATGTACACTTTCTACGTTTGAGATAGTAGCAGTTCGTTCCTTTTTTTTCTGTTCTTTTTCTTTATTTCTAACAACATGATGTAAAACATCTCATTCAGGTATATTTATGTATTCTAAATCATATCAAAAATCTTTTAATTTATTTATACAATCATTAGCTTCTTTTATTAATTCTTCTTGAGTCTTTTCATTAACTCCAGGATTATCTATTTGCAAATATTGTTTGTGATCGAGTATGACTCTCTCGGCAAATTGTGTATCCAATTTCTTTAGTTCTTCATCTTTTCATTCATTTTTCAAATATTCTGACAAAAATACCGCAAATTTTTTCATATCGTATCATAATTCTATTTCAAGTCATGATCTGATTTCTATTTTGGTTTCTGGACTTAGATTTTTTTGTTTTCTCAATTCTTTGATTTTATCGGCAACATTATCTCTATTTACTAATAATCATTTTCTCAAAATTTCTTTTGATTCTGGTGTTTGTTCTAGAGGTTTTTCTGTTTCGTTTTCTTTGTTATTTTCTGGTTCAACTCTTCAATTGTCTTTATTATTATCATTAGCTTCTATGGTGGATGTTGAATTGTTTTTGTTTTCTTCAGTTTCTTTTTTTGCTTTTCTTTCTTCTAGTTCTTTTGTTTTTTTAGCAAGAGCTTCGTCTATTTTCTTTTGTTCTTCTTCTGTTCGTTTAATCAGAGAAATGTTTTTGTTTTTACGTTTTTTTTGTAATAATTCGATTTTATCTTTGTAGTTTTGATCTTGATTTAGACTATCAAATGTTTTTTGAGCATTTTCCAAATCGTCTTCAAAAGTAATCATATTACCACTATCCAAAATCAATCTTTGTGCCAAAGCCCAATCAGTTCCTTCTATTCATTTTTGATTATTCTCTCACAAGAAATTATTGTAATTATCAAAAATAGTACGATAACTGTTTTGAACGATTGGTATAATATTTCCATTGATTTTTATTTCATTTGGAATATTTCCTGTTTTTTGTCTTGATTCAAAAAGTTGGTACGCAACATCACCAATATTCATTGGTTTACGTTTGTTTAAACCAAGAGCTTCAAAAATCTCAAGCTTTGCTTGAGCAGAAATTTTTTGTTTAATATCTACACTATTTTTGAGAAGAGATTGTTGATTTAGTAGATTGTGTGTTGGTTTACTCATGATAAAAAAAAAGTAAATAAAATCCTTATAATAATTCTACTTCCTTCTCTCAAAAAAAGCAAAAAATCCTCCAGAGTGGAGGATTTTGAGATTGACATGTTGTAAAAAAATTATATTACATTCTTCTGTTTATTGCCTTTATCATTCTTCACATAATCATGGGATTCATAAAAATTTCTTTGGTTTCTTCTGGTGTACACATACGTCTTCATCCTCTTGCATCTACATCATCAAGTTCTGCTTTTCTTATTATGCGATTATTTCTACCATTTAAAATGTTTCCCGGATCTTCAGGAGTAATAATACCAAATTCTCCATCTTCATCTAGTACATAAATATTTTGTGTCAGAGGATCACGAACTCAAAAATTACTACGATTTATTTTGGTGTTTTCTCTAAGTTTTTTTATCATTTCTTCGTAAAAAGCTCAAACAATTTCTCTTTCCGTACCATCAAAAATTCTGATTTTATTTTTTCTATATTCCAATAATTTTCATAAATTTTTACCAGAAATTTCTATATCTCATTTTTTCAACGTGATTTTGTTTTTTTCAAACGAAATTTCGACATCCCCAACATTTGTTGTAAAATCAAACTGACGAACAGTTCTCAGATTCATAATTGTTTTGATAGGAGAACACCAAAAAGAATTTGC
>CAZZEA010000023.1:4127-7680 GCA_964652925.1 uncultured Candidatus Peribacteria bacterium
GAAACATTTGTTTTTAATAGTCTAGATCTAGTTGCGTTTCTATAATTTTCGTGATATTGATTCATTGAAAAATTAAAATGTCACATAAGTACATCTATAGCAGTTTGCAATGATCTACTATTTCCCATTCCATGGAATGTGTTTGTGGTTACGAAAGAATCATAATCAAATAATACATTTTCTGCTCTTGTTCATCATGTGTCGTTAATTTCAACGAGAGAAATATTTTTATCATTCATCATTATTTCTCTTTGTAGAGCCGTGCCTGGTACACGATAATTCAGAGAAAAGTTTTTTTTCTTTGCTATTTGTATCATACTCACCATCATGTTGTAGACAATATGAGCTCTTACTTTGAAATCAGGAATATCAGGACAATTAAGAATCTTTCTTGCTAAAGTAGAAACCTCGCCTTGTTTTAGTGTAATACTTTTTCTTCTATAACGTTTATCATCTTCTGGAAAATCTATAGTTACATTGATATTGTTTTTTCCACTAATGTTTGTTTTAAGATCGTATTTTACAGGTTCTGGATTGTTTAAATCGGTTATTCTAGAATTGGTAGAAATGTCGACAGATTGGTCTTTTATCTCATGACTTGCTCAGTTATAAAATCTCATATAACTTACATCAGGACGACCAAAAGGAATTCCCAAAATACGTCTTCTTCTATGTTTTATCATTTGATCATTCGCTCAAATATTTCACTGTATAGCATCATTTATTCTTGCTCATCAAACAACTTCATTATCGTTTCTTCTTTGCTCAATTGCTGTTAAAAAACTACTTAATTCTGTTTTTAAACGCATATTGTTTGGTACAGAATTTGTTAATAATTCATGTAATCCATATTTTAAATATTCTTGTACACTATTGTTTAGGTTGTTATGGAGATAATTCTGATAACTTACGTTGTCTCTGATTACAGCTGGATCGCTATTCCAAGTGCGACCATCATGCGCGAACCAATCACGAAATGTATTGTAAGTATTTATATTTGTTATATTTAAAGCAATTGCTCAAGTGCTCAAAAAATTTTTATATATTTGTTGATAAAGTTCTTCTTTGATTTCGTTTTCTTTACCATTCTTTTTTCCATATTCTTCAAGCTGTGAAAATCTAATTCCATCAAGATGTTTCAATGCCTCAAAAACTATTTCTCTTTGTAAAGAAGGAAGTCTATTAGTATACTGTGTTGCTAATTCGTTTTGCACAATATTTCCTGGTGCTGTTGTATTGTATGTGTCAACTTGTGTTTGACGAAGTGCTAGTGTGTTCATAGAAATTGGCGCTGGTCCATTTCTTAATTGTAGTTGAAATTTTTTGTTACAAACAAGATTAACGTTGTTTACTCAAATAGTAGCTGCTGGATAGCTTGCATTGATAGATAATTTAAGTGGTTGTGAGAGATCAACAGTTGGCGGAGTTATCGTTAAATTTGTTAAATCCAAATGTCTTGCTCAACCTATGATTGTAAAATTTATTCATGAAAGAGTAGCTGTTTGTCCTCCTATTTGGATAGTATAATTTCATCAGGCAACAGGCAAAGGTTGTCACTGATCATCACATAATGTATAATTTGCATTTGGATTTCAAGGAGCCGTTTTAAATAGTCAATCTAAATTCTGATTGATATTTGTTATTCATGCTCTAGCAGCTCATGGAGCAGTGGTTATATCAAGGTCTATATTACGTATTCCTGATCAAGGTAAAATATTGAAATAATTTGCATATGTTGTTAGATTATTATATTCTGTTTGTCTATTGATTATATTTGTAGATCATGCTCAAGGAGCTAATGCTGTTCCACCAGTTATTCTAAGTAAATTAGTTCTATCTCTTCCTATTTCAGCACGTCTTGTCCCACTTGAAGCAGCAGCAGGTCATGTGGTTGGTAAAGCCGCTTCATCAGTATTTAATTGGGCAATTTCATTTGCGGCATCAGCAACTAAAGTTCATGCTTGTAACCTATTTCTCACATTTTCTATATCTGTTCTAATTTCATCATCTACAAAAAGATTATTTCCTGTGTGAAGATTGTTGAACAAATCCAAACTTCTTGCAGCAGTGATCCTATTGATTTCAGAAACATTAGACAAATCATTAAGTTTGTTTTCTGCTGTTTTTAAATGTGATTTTGCTCTGCTATTATCAGTCATTTTTCCCTATAATAAATAAAACCTATTTTCTACTTTTTTTGTAATTCCATTTAAATGTTGCTTTGTATTTTTTCATATCTTCTTGATATTTTGCTCGAATTTTTTTCATTGCCTCTCATCATGATGGGAAATTGAGAATTTCGAATCAAAAATATTTCAAAGATCTTCAAGCCATTTTTAATCAATTTCGTGTTGTTCTAAATGGGTACTTAATCAGATTTCCTGCTTGTGTAGATGTTTTACCTAAGAAAGATCCTATAGATCAAAAGAATCATTTTTTCTCTGATTTTTCATTTTTCTCTTCTTTTTTTTCTTTTCATTCATCTTTTTTTTCATCATCCTTTTTCTGATCTTTCTCTTCAGATTTTTTATTTTCTTTTTCTTCGTTATTTTTTTCATCCTTTAATTCTTCTTTTTTCTTTTCAACTTCTTTTTCTTGTTTCCATTTTTCTTCTTGTTTCCATTTTTCTTCTTGTTTTTTTATATTTAAATCTAATCGATCGTGCATATCTTTATGTTGTCACAATCTTTCAACTCATTTACCATCTTTCAAAATCTTCATTGCTTCATCATAAGATTTTACATCTTTGAAATTGTCTGGTAATTTTTTTGTAATGTTTCAAGCACTCCTTCTTTTGTTAAATTTGAAAAAGTTTTTGCAAAATTTTCTTCTTGCTCTTTAAATGCTTTGTGTCATTTCACCTCTCATCTTGGTTCTTCTGGTTTTATCTCTTTTTCTTTTTTTCCTTCATCAGTTTTTTTCTTGCTTTCATCGACATCAGTACTTGGTTTGTTTCCTGCCATAATATATTTTTATTGATTAAAAGTTTATAATATCTTCTGTCTTTGCTTCGTGAATTTCCTTGTCTTCGACAAGATAATCCGCTATCAAATCATTTGCAATTTCTTCCAACATCGTATAATATTTTTTTACATTAATCTGACAATATTCTCGAAAATATTCTTCGTTTTCAGATTGTTCTTCAATTTTTGTTACATCTTCTTCGGTGAGTATTTCACTAAGCTGTTCATAAAAAATATCTTCTACAATTCCTTCGACAATATCTTCATCAAGATAGTGGTTTTCTATCGGAGATATTTCTTTGATCGTATCTATTATGTATAGAGCAGCTTCTTTTGGTGTTGATAGCATGGTAAAGTTTTATGTATAAAGTTATGCAGCAATTTTTTGTTGCAAAGGTTTTGCTAAGTTGTCAAAGTATGTATTTGCTGTTTCAGCGACTTCTTTTCTTATGCTTTCTTTGAGTCTTTTAACTGTTGGTGTATCTTTTGTATCTTCTTTCATATCATTTACTGCTTCTGTTATTTTTTGTTTCATCTTTAGTATTTGTTTGTCTCACATGTTTGAAAAAAGCGAAAGATTTTTTAGAAAT
>CAZZEA010000024.1:0-5531 GCA_964652925.1 uncultured Candidatus Peribacteria bacterium
TGAACCGACACAACAGATTATTTCTTTGTGACTAAATGAAATTCCTAGAAATTGGCAATATGCGGAAATTACTCCTTTGAAAAATACAAACAACCAAGAACGTCCTTATTATATTCCAAACTGACCTTGGTCAAATCAAATAGTTGCTTGAAGACAAATTTTGTCAGATGTTGTTTGACCAGAAGCTTTGATAAAACTCCATAGACCATCGATTGATGAAACTGTAAGTATTTGATCTCGTCATAACTGATTTGTTGGAACGACGTATGATCTTGTTATTGATTGGAAAGATAATGTAGCTGTTTCCGATATGTGGATAGAAAAAGATGGAAAAATTATTTCTTCTTCAAAAATTAACTCTCCGCAAGCAACTATACAACTTACTTGATTGTATTTTACGTGAGAAACAACATTGGAATACATTGCAGGTGCTCAGGATTTTAATGGAAACAAACAACTAGAAAAAATTACTCTAGAAATAAAAGTACCAACTATTGAAATCAAAGATTTTGTTCCACTGTCAGAGTTCTCTTGACAACTTGTTGCTGAACTTTCAAATGATATCGATCAAGGTATGGTAGTTTTCCAAAGAAAAAGAAATGATGTTTGGCAAGAAATGTCATGAACATTGGCAAATACGTATTGATGATTCTTTGTTGGTCCAAAACAAACAACAGTTACATGATCTGTGTTTACTATGTGAAATACGTTAGGTTTGTTTGATACTAATTGAAATGAAATAGGTCAGATTACTATTGATTGACAAGTTACTATATTACCAAAATATCAAGATCAGTATCAAATTGTATTGGATTTGGCTACGTGATATCCTTTGGTTCGTGTTTTGGATAAAAATACTAGTACAACTGTGTTTTGGGTGCAGATGCCATCTACGTCTTTGAGTGATATTACTTTGTATCAACAAGAACCTTTTTATACAAAGGTTAATCTAACTGAGTCAAGTTTTGGTGCTTTTTTTGGTGGAACTTGTATTCAATCATTGGATAAAGAATGTATCTTGTATATATCTTCGATAGGTCAAATGTATATTCCAGGTTCGTCTGCTACTTCATTGATTGGTGAATATCGTTATGATACAACTACGCGTTCTGTTGTTTATGTGATAAAAGACTTCTTGGAAAAAGATATTTTGAGAATAACTACAAAAACTCGTTTGATGAAATAGTTTAGCTTGTAATTATAATATTTACAATGTATAGATATAAAAAAAATATATTCTGGATCTCTTTGTTGTTTTCGTTTTCATCTTTAGCATTTGCTAATGATGGAGATTGTACTTCTACATCACTTTTGCAAGAAGATTGAGTTATTTTCACGCAAGATGATATCAAAATAGCAAGATCTCATTTGTTGTATTATTGTTGTAATGAAGGTAAGGGTGATATAAATCCTGATGATTGTTCAACTGCCGAGCCTTGACCTGATAGTCCTTATTGGTTTGATCACTTGATAGATATCGGTATAAGAAAACTTTCTGGCAGAGAAGATCAGCTTTATCCTGGGATGGTGTTGGACACAAAAGCAAAAGGATGGTATGAATTTTTATCAAATCCAAAAAAAGCTAAAAATCCAAGAGCTATTAGTGAAGAATATAAAAAAAATTGGAATGCAAATCCTGCCCCAATAATTGATTCTTTACAATCTAGTTTTGAAAACTTTAAAAAAATATCAGAACCTTCTTTGCGTGATAAATATACCAATCTTTGTATGGTTGCTGTTTATATGGTAAAAAATCAAGTTGTTCCTTCTAATAAAGTAGATATAGTGAAAGATTGATATTATTCTAGATGTGTGTCTTTGGTGTCTAAGAAGATTGATGAGGAATCATTGTTTACTGTGGCTGTTTCTCAAAATAGTGCTGCTACTATGCTGTCTGATAGCTGGACTAGTTATACTAATCATTTTTTGCAAGATAGGTTGATGAAATTGCGTGATAAGATGATTGCTATTTCTTCGTATTTTAATATACTTTTGAAAAAAGCGCCCTTATCAAAAGATTGCCAAAAATAATTTTATTTTTTATTTGTTTGTAATGAGATTCGTTCTTTTTTTATTGATTTCGTTGGGGATGTATGGTTCTTTGTTTGCTCAAAATTTACAAATAATTCCTGAAGCAAAAGAAGATGTTTCAACTATGGTAAATAGTATATGAGTTTGATGAGATGTCTGGGATAATTATAATAGAGAAGCTGTTAAGCTTCAAGAAAAAGGTGATCTTTGAGCTCAGATGGCATCTGGAGTTTTTACGTGGGATACCTTGCTTGATTATTTAGCATATCTTATTAAATTTTTATCTGAAGTTGGAATCTTTGTGTGAGCTTGTTTTATTGTGTATGCTTGATACTTGTATGCTACTAGTATTTTTAGTTCGGATTCTTGAGCTACATCAAAATGAAATACCGCAATTAAAAATGCTATTATATGAATTATTGTAATTACTTTTTCTTATGCTATTATGAAAGCAATAACTGCTGCATTTTTGACTTAATTATAATTTTTGTTGTAAGCTATATACTATTGAATTTATATTGCTTAAGTTTTCTTCTATTTCTGATCGGAATTTGTAATTTTCACTTAAGAAGTTATCTATTTTGTCTAGGATAACTCATTTTTCGTTGTTTATTACGTTTGTTTCATTTTTCTTTGCGGTAGACAATTTTAATTCAATTTGTTGTCTTTGTTTTTCAATTTTTTGTTCATATTCTTCCATAGATGAAGCATATCATTTGTATATATTGTTTCTGATAGGATCAGCAATAATTACGTATTTGTTTCTATCTATTTTTCCAGCTGCAGAGTTGTTGCTTTTATCCAGATTTTTTATTCCCACCTGTTTTTTGTCTGCTTTTGCTAGCTTTGATTCGTTGCTAAATATTGGTTTGAAATTTATATTAAGTTGGAAAGAGAATATTTTTGAAAATTTAAAGTCAGCGACAGGATTCTCTAAAAACTCTTTTGTCTTTTGGAATTTTATCATAGATCATCAATTTATCATATTATATATAATTGATTGTATTCTTGTGAGTATATCATCAAAACTATAAATATCTTTTCCTTTTGAAACTCTCATGTTTTGTACAGGGACCATACAGAATCTTAGCTTTAGCATTTCATTGATATTTTTTGCTCTAGGATCTGGATCGTTTGATCGTGAAAACGTTCTACAAGTACATTGTATTTGACAGATTATTTTTTCATCTAATGGTAAAGTACTACAACCATTGAAGCAGTTTTCAGCAGGTTCATTATCAAAAAAGGAATCTACATATTTCTGAATTGTTTCATTGTTTACTCCTGTTGTACTTCAGGTGGTAGTGCTGTTGGCAATGTCTGAAAGGACATTTGGGATAAATTCGTTTTCTGGATATATGTTATTGATCGTATCTACTTGTGCTTGAAAATCTTCTAAATATTCCTCGAGAAGTTCTTGATCTATAGTTTCTTCTTTTTCCTCTTCTTTTGGCGGTATTTCGGCTGTTATTCATTCTCTACACATATCTCATTGTATTGACTGTAATTGATTAGTTGTTTTTTGTGTTAAGTTATTTTGTTTAACAAAATTATCTAGTGATGCGTCTGTTGTTTCAAATATATCTGTTTCATTATTATTTGTAGTCTGATTATTTGTTGTTTGATTGCTGGTATTTTGCTGTTGGTTTTCTGGTTCAGTTGCTCATGGTTCTCCTCATCAATTTGTTATTACTCATGTGTTTGTTGATCCTGATGGATTTAATAAGTTTTGTAGTAACGTTAATAACTCTTGTTTTTGCGCGGAGTTATTGTTTCATCAACCTTGTAAAGATCCTCATCACACATAATTTGGTGGTAATTTATAGAAAACTGTTTCAACCGGAGCAATAAAAGATTCAAATAATAAATCTCCTATATTTTGGATATCTAGTTGTAAATCATAATCAGAATCTTCAGCAACTCAGTTCATAAAATAATCTTCTCATAGAGCAGCTTCGCTCAATGCTTGCAGCGATTGTTGATTGTTTGATACGTTTTGAAACTGGTTGTTTATTCGTATTTCAACAAATTTATTGTTTGTGTTGTTGTCAGCATCGCTTGTTTTTAAGATTTCTTTTTTATAAAGAGCTTCTCTGATTTTCCTATAACTTTCTTTTATTTCTTTTGAGGAAATTTTACATTTTTTACAACTTCATTTTATAGCTCGTCTTATGTCTTTGTTTGTGTTGTATAAAACATTTAATATATCTTCTTTTTGTATGTCTATTCAATTATTGATAAAAACAAGATCATCTAGAGATACCATAGTTTCTTTTGCTGCTTTTGTTTTGTTTGCATTAAGTGCTTTTTGGTAAATGTTTTCTTTCATAGCATTTCATTCGAACATTTTTTCTATTGGTTCGTTTTGTTCGATAGTGTTTAGTAGTCCCTGTAAAGTACTGTTTGTACTTCGATTTCGACCTCAAAAAACTTCTTTTTTAACAAAAAATATACTTCGTATAAGTCATAACAGAACTCATAGTAAAATAATTAATTTTATTCTAGTTTTCTGGGTCTTGAACATTCTTGAAGATGTCTTGTAAAGTATAAATTGGAGTGAGTGTTTTATTCATGTTTCATACAAATTTATAAATATCTTCGCTGTACATCAAAAATCAAATGTGAATAGGAAACGTATATTGTGTTTCTTTTAGTATTTGTATACTCGTTTGAATTGCTTTTCTTGATCCATCGATATTATTGTACATTTCTGAAACTCTGTTTTTGTTATTCACTACTTTATCGCTAAAATTTTTAACGTCCCAATTTTTGAATTCTGATTTGCTTTGAAGTAAGTATGAATAATACTCTATAAATAGTGAATAATACATAAGTTCATTGTAAACTAAGTCTATAAACTTAGAAATGTTTCCTCAATATAATCAGCTTGTTATTGTATTCTTTTCTCATTTATCATATTCTTTAAAAATATTTTCATCGTTTAATATATTGTCAGCGTTTGATGTTATAAGATTTCTGGCAGCATAAAAGTATTCTTTGAGTTTTTTGCATGTACTTGGATAACTATATTTTTTGTCCGTAGCACATATGTCTATGTAATCATTGTCTCAATCTCAGTATTTGAAATATTGTTTTGAAAAATGTTGGGTAAATTCAGATTTGTTTGGATCGTTTATATATCAATAAATATTTGCTTGATAAATACTTACATAACTTCAGATTATGGTGTCGAATAATTTTTGTATAAAATCTTCGGTTTCTTGATAAAAATCTGGTAATCATTTTGTAAGTTGATTAACAGGGTTTCCATCAACATCGTCTTTGAATTTTATGTAAGACCTTTCTTTGTTGTTTGAAAATCATTCAAATTTAAATAAACCTTTTACTAGTTCTGGATTTTCGTTGCAAACGTAATAAAGAAACATCGATTCATTTGCTTTAAATCAATCTCCAATTGTTGTTTGGCTCATTGCATTACAAAAATATTTTATCATTTCTTGAAAATTTTCTTTATCTGTTTTTTTGATGGTATTTACGGC
>CAZZEA010000024.1:5541-7385 GCA_964652925.1 uncultured Candidatus Peribacteria bacterium
ACCTCTTATCAAATTGCTTATGTCTACGTCATCTGCTTTTACTGTAAATAATCAATACCATCAAAAAAATAGTGATAGTAGTAAGCTACTAATTAGAATATATATTTTTTTGATGATTGTTTTTTGTGCCATGGTTAATAATAGCATTTTTTACTAAAGATATTGCTACATTGTTTTTCACAAAGTAGTCATAGGTTTTTGATAAGGCAGTTATCTATATCTTTGCTTCCAATAATATCATTGTTTATCACGTTTATCCTTTCTGATAATATAATAAATTTTCATAGTATATGATGTGGTGTATCTAGTGCTCAATATTTGTTTGTCGTGTTTTGTTTTTCTTCTTGTATCAATGTTATTCAGTTATTGATCCTTGTTGTGAAATCTTCTATTATTTTGTTTTTTTGGATATCTATAGTTGATATTATTTGATTTTTTACATCATCTATTGTTGGTTCTGATTTTTTATCAGGTGTAAAAGTAAATTTTCAATCATTAGATAATGTAGTGCTAGGTCAATTACTAGGTGTTTCTGTTTTGTTATTATCTGTTCGTACTTGTGTTTGTTCATATACTGCACTATTTTCTATTTCATATTTTGCTCTTTTTCCTATGTCTTTTACTTCGTTAATAGCTCAAGAAAGTTGATTGAAGATAGTGTTTTCTGTTACTATTTTTTTGAGGTTTTCTTTGGAATATGCTTTTATTAGTTCTGAGTTTGCTCTTTTTATTTCTGTTTTAGCACCATTTCGTCAGTTTTTATATATTTCTCCTATTTTCTTGATTTCTTCTTGTATACTTCATCGTGAGTCTTCACAAGCATACATTTTGGTGCATTGATAATCACTATTTATTTGTTCTATTGCATTAGGCTCTATTTCAATAGCTATTTTTCATCTTGTTCGTAATTTAAAAGTAATTTCTTTTTTATTTTGTGCTCGATTTTCCCCTCCTAATGCTACTAAATGTTTTAGAGAACTACTTGTTCTTCATAATAGCATTATTAGATCTCCATATTCAGATCAGTATTCTATTTGTGTTCAAGCAGTTAAGACTCATAATCACTTGTATCTTTCTATTATATCTTTCATATTGTCAAACGTTGTTCATGCTATTTTGTCTGTTCGTCATCATCATACGGAAAGTTCATATTTCTTTTGGTTGATAATTTGCTCTATATTTCCAACTTTGTTTCGATCTCTAATAATGGTTTTGTTTCTTGCTATAACAGCCAATGAATCTCAAATATTTGCAAGATCACTAAATTCCAAGTGAATCCTTCTCACAGCTAAAGCACTTCATAATGTTTCTCTTGCTCGTCTTGTGGTTTTGGATAAAAGGCTTTGTTTTGGTGCAACAAATTTTCCTGAATCAAATCGGCTTGGTGGAACATATTTACCAGCATAAGGAGCTTCACTTCCTATTGTTTTTATGGTTCAGAGCATTTCTGTGATAAAACTGTTTATCAAAGTAATATGCAAAGGTGTGCTTCAACAAGCAGGGCAAGATTGTCAAAAAGATATGAATGGAATCATTCATCAGATTATTGATAATAATGAGATAATAATTTTTGTTTTTTTCATATCTATTTTACTATTAAAGTTTGGTTGTATCTCGAGGTCTTCGATTAGTATCGTCCTTGACCAATGATATTGCTTTGATGTTTTTTTCTAAGTATTGTCCTTGAAGAAGTGTTGCTATGAAGTTATATTTTTGAGCGAGAACTTTGTTTTTGGAAGCTATAAATTTGAAAAAGCTTTGGTTGTTGATATAGAGATTGAAACATTCCGCAAAGTCTTCGAATGGATTGGTCATCCCATAACCGCTACAAAAATCTTTTTTAG
>CAZZEA010000025.1:0-7353 GCA_964652925.1 uncultured Candidatus Peribacteria bacterium
AAGCGAGGCATATTCTTCTGATAAAAATAATGATTCAAATTAAGATGGAAATAGCAAGGGCAATAAAAAGAAAACAAATTTACCTTCGAAGGTACTCAATAGCCATCTTTCACAAACAATACCTTTATATCTTACTCATTTATATTTTCCACAACTACATTCATAGTTTTTTACTGGTCAGAAAATAGATTCACAAAACAATCAGCTTTGTTTTGGTTTTCCTGTTCTATAGTTTACTGTATCTGGATTATCAACTATTCCGTGAGACCATTTTTCAATATCTTCCATAGAAGCTAATTTCACAATCAAACCATCAAATTTGTTTTGATTCATAGTTTGTTTTAATAAATTAAAATAATTTTTAATGTTAAATTTTAAGCCTGCCTGCCGGTGGGCAAAGTTTTAGATAATTTAGTATTTAACATCAAACATTTAACACTAATTGAACTATTCTAAGTCTCCAAAATCCTCCATTTCCTTGATCACATTATCTATAATTTCTTCTTTTTCTTGCATATTATCATCTCCTCATGATTGACTTATAACAAGAGAATCATCCATTAAACCAGACAGTCATAAATCCAATATTTTTTTCACTCTTTCTTGATGGATAATATCAAGTTCTTCAGTCGTCAATGGTTCTACGTTTTGTCATAAACCTTTGAATAAGTATGTAACAAAATTAAATGATTCTGGCAATCATCAGATTTTTGGTTTTTGTCATTTAATAATAGATTCATATAATTTATTTCTTCAAAGTACATCATCTGATTTTACTGTCAACATTTCTTGTAGTGTATAAACAGAAGAATATGCTTCCAACGCCCACACTTCCATTTCTCCAAATCTTTGACCTCCTTGTCTTGATTTTCCTCAAAGTGGTTGTTGAGTAATCAAAGAATAAGGACCAACCGATCTTGCATGAATTTTATCTTCTACCATATGTACAAGTTTTAGGATATGCATGTATCATACGGTTACTTTCTCTGCATAAGGTTGTCATGTTTCTCAATTATATAATGTCATTTTCAAATCATCAAATCATACGTCGTTTGCTAATTTTCTTAGATCTTCACTATTAAATTCAGAAAATGTTGGAACCGCAAATTTAACACCAAGATAATTTGCTAAAAATCCCAATTGAGATTCGTACAACTGTCCAATGTTCATACGAGAAATTACTCATAACGAATTAAGAACAACATCAACTGGTTTTCCATCTTCTGTGTACGGCATATCTTCTTCTGGAACAACAATCGCAATAATACCTTTGTTTCCATGCTTTCAAGCTAACTTATCTCCTACTTCAATTTTTCTTGTTGTAGCTACATATACTTTGATCTTTTTTCTCACTCAAGCCATTAAATTATCTCATTTTTTCGCATCCAAAACAACTACATCAATAACTTTACCTTCACTTCCTGAGGGCATATATAATGAGGTATCTTTTACATTTTTTGATTTATCTCAGAAAATTGCTTGAATAAGTTTTTCTTCAGGAGTTAATTCTCATTCTGATTTTGGAGTAATTTTTCCGATAAGGATATCTCCTCATTTTACTCTAGAACCAATTCTAATAATACCATCTTCATCAAGATTTTTTAATTTTCCCATGGAAACTCATGGTATATCGTTTGTTGTTTGCTCAGGTCCAAGTTTCGTATCGGCAACTTCAATTTCATGTTCTTCAATTTGAATTGAAGTTAATTCGTCATCTTTTACTAATCTTTGAGAAATCACAATTGCATCTTCATAGTTATATCATTTCCATGGCATGAATGCTACTCTTAAATTTTTACCCAAAGCCATTTCTCAATCAACAGAACAAGGTCATTCTGCCAACAAATCTCAAGCTTCTACTTTTTGTCCAGCTACTACTCTAGGAAATTGATTTATACATGATTTTTGGTTTGATCTAACAAACGTTTGTAATATGTATTCTTTTACTCAACTTTTATATTTTACTTTTATTCTTTTTCCATCTACATAAACAACTTCTCATGTATCTTCAGCCTTAATAACTGCATGAGTCATTTGAATAATGTCTTTTTCTAAACCAGTTCAAACCAAAGGGGCCTCACTTTTTAATAAAGGTAAAGCTTGTCTTTGTTGATTGGTAGCTACTGCAGCACGAACCGCATCATTATGATTTACAAAAGGAATTAACGAAGTATTTGGTGAAAATATTTGTGATGGATTTACATCAATATGCGTGATATCATTTACATGAAATATACCCATCTCATTGAATTGTCTTGCAGCAACACGTGGTTCACTAATATTATTATAAGCATCAATTGGTGTTGTTGCATCCGCTATACAATATCTTTCATCCAATTCTGGGGAAACATACTGTACTTCATCAGTAAAATATGGTTTAACTGCTATTGTTTTTCACAGTTTACTATATTGTTTTTCTATTTCTGTAGCTGCTTTTTCATCTATATAATTATCCTCTTTAACTATAATTTTCTTTGTTGGTTTTCCTTTTGCATCAAGTTCAAAAATATCACGATGAGCTATTCTATTGATCAATACTTGTTTTTTTGGTAATGCTTCACGATGAATTTTTAGTGCTGGTGTTTCCAAAAATCACTCTTCATTTACTCTTGCATAAAGTGATTGATAGATAACAAGTCATATGTTTTGTCATTCTGGAGTTTCAATAGGACATATTCTTCCATAATGAGAAGGATGAACATCACGAACTTCAAATTTAGCTGTTTCTCTTTTGAGTCCGCCAGGTCCAAGAGCAGTTATTCTTCTTTTGTGTTCTATTTCAGCAAGTGGATTTATTTGATCCAAGAATTGTGAAAGTTGAGAAGTTGCAAAAAAGCTTTTCACTGCATTGTCTATAATTTTGAAATTAACAAGATCTGTAATCTTTATAGCATTTTCTGCATTTAATATACTCAATTTTCCTTTGATACTTTTAACAAATTTTCTCATTACTGGTTGAAGATGAGCGTAAAGAATCTCACCCATAGTTCTGATACGTTTGTTTGAAAGATGATCAGAATCATCTACATAATATCATTTTTTGTAATTTGAAAGATTGAAAAGATATTTCATAGAAGCAATCAAATCTTCCGCATCAAAAACATTTGCTAAATCTCAGTCCAATGGTTTATTTAAAGAAAGTTTTGCATTTATTTTACGTCTTGCAATCCTTCCTACAAAAATTCTTTCTGTATTAAGAAATTGATTTTTGATATAATCAAGAGCACTTAGTGGATCAATAAGCTCTCCTGGTCTTACTTTGTTATAAATCAATTCTGCAGCAGATAGTGCGTCTTTTGTTGTATCTTTTTTCAATGTTACTTCTAAGTTATCAAAATCTTCTTCATCAAAACAATCTTTAAAATAAGATCTTATTTCATCATCTGTTTCTACACCTAAAACTCTCAATAATGAAGTAATAGGGAATTTTCTTGACTTATTTATTCTTGCAACAACTACTCCAGATTTTTCTGTATTTACTTCCAACCATGGTCCATTTTCTGGAATAACTTTGAAACCATATTTAAACTCTTTTTGAGAAAAGAAAATACCGTAAGATCTAATAATTTGAGAAATAATAACTTTTTCTACTCCATTGATAATATACGATGCTGAATTTGTCATTAATGGCAAAATACCTATGTTTGCACGTTTTGTAAACAAAGTTTTTTTGTTAATTGAGTCAACTAATTTTACTTTTCATGTGATGATACCCCCATATGTTAATTCTTTTTTCTTACATGTTTTTACATCATCAATAGGTTCTGATACTTTAATATCAGAAATGGTTACATACATTTTTTCTCAAGCAATGTCTCGAACAGGATTTATAATTTCAAACAATCTTTCTAAATATTTATTTACAAACGTATCATATCCCATTTTTTGTAATGCAAGAATATCAGGAAAGTTAGCAAAAGTATTACCTTTTTTCAGAAAAATTCTATTATTCTTTATTTCACAATCACGAAAAATATCTAATTTATGTGATAAATTAGACTTTTCCATTGACTTCTTTTGTAAAGAAACTTCTTTTTTTATAACTTTTTCTGGAGAGGCTTTTGGGAAAATTTTTGCTGGCTTTTTCTCGATAGTCTTGGAAACTTTTGTTTTTGCTCCCTTTTTTGGAGAACTTGTTGTTTTTTTAATAATTTTTTTTACAGCCATTGGTTTTATTTTTCATTAAGAAAATAAACAAAATGTTTTAATTCACCATCTCACATACTACATAAATTTCAAAGATATACTACAATATCAACAAAAATTTATTTCTGTCTTTTAACTGTTAAACTTTTTCTTCCTTTAGCTCTTCTTCTAGCCAACAACTTTCTTCAATTTTTTGTCTGAAGTCTTTGTCTAAAACCGTGTTTGGTGAGTCTTTTTCTTCGAGAATATTGTCTGACTCTTCTTAATTTACTTGCCATAATTGTATATAAAAATATAAATATTTTTTGCCCTTAGTTATGTTTAGTTCTTAGCGATGTTTCGCTTTAACATTTAAACAATCTAAACACTAAGGAGCTAATTACTATTTTACATATTCAAGAAGTCACATTTCTCTTGCTCTTATGATCACTTTTCTCAAGCCTTTTTGAACATTTACTGGATTTCATGTATATTTTCTTGGTTTTATATCACCAAACCTTGTCATATATTTTTTTAACATAGGTAATGATTTCCAAGAAATATATTTTTCATTTTCTTCTTTAGTAAAGAAATTCATCTTATTACCTTTCTTCTTTTCTACCCATTCATCAATAATTTTTTGCATTTCTTGTTGTGTTTTTTCCATAGAAAGAGGTACTTCCGTTTTATTCATAGAAAATACAAAATATCTATAAACTACTTTGTTATACAAAAGAAATTGATTGATTGTTTTTGCAATATCATCATCAGCTTTGAGATAGTAAGAAACAAAATAAAATTTATTGTTTCATTTTTTTTCTCACAAGTCATGAGCCAAAGTCAACAATCCTATATCATCTTTTTCGACAATATTTTTTTGTATCTCTTTTTCCAAACTCGCAAGAAGATCTTTTTGATCTTTATCTTGAACAGATGGATTTAATAATAAAACAAGTTCGTAATTTTTCATTATACCATAATACGAGAAATAAAAATATATATTAAATAGATAATCTAACAAAACCTTTTACAACAAAATCCCCTGTAATAAGTTCTTTAATTTTTTTAGCTCAATCTCTAATATATTCTTGTTCCAACAACACTGATTCTCATAGCGTCTTTTTTAATTTACCCTCTATAATTTGTTCAATAATATTAGCAGGTTTTCCGCTTATTGCCATTTCAGCACGATACTCAACCAAAAGTTTTTCTTTTTCATCAGCAGAAATATCATCAAAAGATACATATGTTGGATTCATAGCAGCAACCTGTAACGCAAGTTCTTTTGCAACTCAATTATCTGTTCCTTCATAATAAATGATAGAAGCTACTTTATTACCTGGATGATTATACACATATGCTGTTTTATTATTCAACATTATATTTCAAAGTTGAACGTTTTCTCAAATCTTTCCGATAAACTCAGCAATAGTTGTATTAAGAGATTCTAACAAAGCTGAATCTGTAGATTCTAAGCTAGCTATCTCAGATTTATGAGAAAGAACTTTTTCCAACAAAACATCTGCTAACTCTGAAAACGCTTCGTTTTTTGCTACGAAATCTGTTTCACAAAGAATCTTAATTCCAGCTAACCAACCATCTTTTTGTATAAGCTTTACTACTCACTCGTTTGTTTCTCTTTCCGCTTTTTTACCAGCTTTCAATATTCATTTTTTTCTCAAAATTTCTTGTGCTTGATCAAAATCACCACTTGCCTCTTCAAGGGCTTGTTTACAATCTCATAAAGGAGCGAAAGTTGCGTCTCTCAATTTTTTGAGAAGGTTCATATCTACTGCCATGATAATAATTAACAATTAAAAATTTAGCATTATTTTTTATTTTCTTGTTCTATGTTTGGACTTTGTTCTGTATTTGACGTTTGCGACTTATCTGAAACTTGATTTTCCGAACCACCTATCTGATTTAAAGTATTTTCTATAGATCATATTTTACTATCAGAAAGATCTACACCATCAAAATTAATACCAAACAAACCAAAAAGCCAAGCTCATAACGATGGAAAGAGTCCTAAACTATATTTTGTAACATCTTTATAATATTTTCCATCTCGTGCTTGTTTAGCAACAATAATAAACACAACCATCACCGCTAAAATCCACAAAATCCCCAAAAATTTAATAATAGGAAGAAATAATATTATAGCCGAAAATAACATACTTAATATAAAAACCATCCACCATCACATTGCTTGCTTTACATGGAAAAACTCAAAATCACTAACTTTCTTGTTTGAGATAACAATCATTATACCAAAAAGGAAATACATCATAAGTGCTCTCTTTTTTTCTACACTACTTGGAATATATTCCTGTGTAGAAATATTTGGTTGTAATTGATTTTGTTGATCCATAAGCAAATGATTAAGATAAGATAGAATTTAGTATAAAATCAACACTTTTGTGGCTATTGATATTTGCAATAATCAAACTATCTTCTTTCCACCATCTTGGAAAATTTGTAGCACAAATAAGTATAGAATCTATTTCCTTCTGTTTTTCTATTTCATTTACAAAATTCTCCATCATTAAACCATCCAAAACAATAACCAAATCTGGTTTTTTTGATAGATTTTTTACTCATTTGTATATTTTGAATACTCTTGCAAGTTTTCTTTTGTATACAAGCTGTTCTTTTTTTGTAAGAGAACGATATGTTTCTGTTTCCAAAAACTTTTCCATACTATTCATAGATTCAATTCTTTTTTTCAACGTATCAAAATTTGTCAAAAACCCACTAGGAATTTTATAATTTAAATAATTAAATCATAGTTTAGACCCAAGAGATTCCAATTCTCCTGCATACATTTTCTTTTCAGAAACAACAAGAATTTCTTTTCCTTGTTCTTTTGCTTTCTTAATCTTATCTTTTGCAGCCTCTAATTGGGTTACAATAGTGTCAGGATTAATAACCACTACACCATTAACAACATCAGTCCAAAATTTTGAAGTTTTTGGATGTGCTTCGCTTTTTAGCGTACCAATATGAAGTTGCGCATCAACGACGTCTTTTGTAGCTATGCTCATACTCTAAAATTGCGTAATAAATAAAGAAATAGTAACCAACTAGAAAAAACTATTTATAAGAAACAGTAGCTCCAGCTTCTTCTAATTTAGCCTTTAATGCATCAGCTTCTTCTTGTTTAGCGTTTTCTTTTACGATAACCGGCGCTTTTTCTACTAAATCTTTTGCTTCTTTAAGTCATAAATT